>WFXT01000141.1 GCA_015490475.1 Bacteroidota bacterium | reverse complement strand
TATTTGCACTCAGTATGAGTTTTCCATCTATTGTAAAGAGTTTTATGTGCTTTATATCTGTGGGGCTTGATATTTCTAACTTATTTTCTAATGTTGCTACAAGGATAGTGGGTTTAAGTTCTTCACTTGATGCTTGTGAGATATCAGCTTGTCTTACCGTATAAACTAAAGCACTTGCTATTATGGTATTATCTTGGCTATAACCTTCTATGACATATCTATAAACTCCAGGCTCTGTAGAAGGATCAAAAACGGTATATACTATTTGATTTGGATTGTATTTGATGTTACTGGCTATAGTGATTTGTTTATCACTAAGCTTAACCACTTTGAAATAGTTAATTTCTGTGTTTCCTGTCAGCCATGATATTAAATTGCCTTCTTTTTGCGGAATTACGAAAGCATGGATGTCGCTTTCTGATAA
Source organism: Bacteroidota bacterium (assembly GCA_015490475.1). Lineage (GTDB taxonomy): Bacteria > Bacteroidota > Bacteroidia > JAADEI01 > JAADEI01 > JAADEI01. The sequence continues at coordinate 1,994 of WFXT01000141.1, read as the reverse complement.
AGCTGTTGGACATATTGATGGATCGAAAGTTGCTGTTGTTCCAGTAAAATCAAGGGTGAAGGATGCTCCGTTTTCGCTAAAATTATTAACGAATAGCAAGTATGCTTCACCAGTGTTAACAGAGACAGGTTCCACAAAAGCATCGCCTGTAAAAGGTTCACAGAAATCTCCAGAACCTGCTGCTAAACCTGTAGTACCTGTGTTTGCAGAGAAAGATGATCTGATAGGATTGGGAAGGTTGGTGCACGAGTATGTGAGTGAAGGCAACTGGAAGAGAGCGAAATCAAGGTCAGTATTAGAGGGCGAAGGAGTAAGTGTAAATTGAAGTGTTCCTGGATTCTGAATTGTAAACACAAAGAATGTTCCCCAGTTTCCTTGAGTAAAGGCACCACATCCAGAAAAAAAGAATGTTGCACATCTTTCTGCTGTTGTAATAGTGTAGGGGTCTGTGTTAGGTAGGCATATAGGGTTACCACAACTGGCGCCTATTGTGCCCAAAGGCAGTCCTGGTGTATCAATGCATGTGACTATTGCTTCCCATCCCGGGCGTGTTACTGAGCTATCTGAATCAAATATTGCAGTTAGACATCCACTGCTTGCAGATGAAGCCACTGTTCCAGGAGATGTAGTGCCTGTATAAACCTCACAACTATTACATATCCCCTTACCATTGTAAATGGTTAGGAAATCGAATCCTGATTCAATATCAAATGCTGTAAAGTCTAATTGAACATATTTTCCGGCTGTATTGGGGCATATTCTAAGGGTATTATATTCATCGTTAGCGTAGTCACCCAAAGGACCCCCTGAATCATAGAATGTACTTGATGTGTTGCAATCCACTTCCCAGTATCCTGTAGTCATATTTACAGAAGTTCCTGTAATGGGAGTTCCGGTACATGGAACACAAGAAATCGTGGCATCCCATCCTGCAGCGGAAATTCCATCGTCGTTCGGTATAAATAAAAATGTTAAACATCCGTTACCATACAAGCCAGATGCGGTTACGGGTGCTGTGGGAGGATTACTTCCGTCAAAAACAGCAAGCACTTCATTGTCGCATTTAGAGCCATCAAGAACAGCTAATAGATCAACTCCAAAAGTGGAAAGGGGATTGGTAGAGTTGTCTAAGGTAAATGAGTTAAAGTCTACTTGCACACATTGGCCGGGAGTAGATGGGCATATAGTGAGAGATGAAGAAATATCTGGATCACTATAATCACATGTAGGTCCTCCGTCGTCATAGTAAGTTCCTGAGCATGTGTAAATATCAGTTTGAGACTGGGAAGCATCTCCCGCGGCTGTAGTTTCTGTCAACGAGAAAGAGAAAACATCACACCCAGTAACGTCTCTATCAATAACTACATAGAAAGTGTCCGTGTATCTGGGAGTCCAGCAAAATGTTAGGGAAGAAGAGCCTGTGATTGTGTATCTAAGGATGCAAGAGGTGGTGTTACAATCAGCAAATATGAATATTCCCACATTTCCAGAGCCAACTGTGGCAGAAAATTCATAAGTTGAACCAGCTTCTAAGTATACTTCAAAAACAAAGTCTTCACTGCCTCCCCATCCGGTTAGCTCACAAATAGGATCTGGAAAATCATCTCCTTCGCCACATAAAGTTCCTGAGTAAGAGAAAGGCAAAGAAGAGATAGTATATGGATTGGTACAATTGTTACCTAAAGTTTGAAAGGATATAGTAAATAGTATTGTAATAACTGGAGCAAGTATCATCCTCCAAATTTCTGAGGCTTTCAGCATGGCTCTTTGATTTCATGTATTCATTACATTATCTTATGTTATCTAGTTTATGTTATTTGGCAAGAAATTTTTATTATGGAGCTGCTTATTAATTTTACTTTTAGCTATTAGCTATTTCACCCTCACAAAGCCGAATTGTAAGTTACCATTATGGTAATTTGCCGGTAAATATTGTTTGTTAGCGATGTAAAGAACCTGTGAGGTCAATTCAATTATTCTCCATTCGTTAGGTC
>WFXT01000140.1 GCA_015490475.1 Bacteroidota bacterium | reverse complement strand
GTCTAATAGTGGTTTAGCCAATGTCACTATATTGTAAAACTTATTCTGTTCATCATTCCTCTGCGTTTCTATTATGTTCGGAATGTAGTAGAAAATTAACAGCCAAAACAATAAAATAATAAAGTTTAAAATCTCGGACAATATATCTTACCATATCCTTTTCTGGAACCTTCAAACGGATACATAACGCTGAGGGTAACCTCAGGACCGCCTGCCATCCTGCCTAAATCTTTTCTCAGTGAGGAAGTGATAAAGTCGTATGCAAATGTTATATCAATTGAGCGAAACTCATACCTTATTATTGGTGCTATGGCATCTCTTGTTCTGTATGCTAAACCTAAGGAAACACCGTGAACATAAGAAGCATTTGGATTAATATCATATCTGAGCAGTGAACCAAGTGTCAATTCTGTGAAGGGGGTTTGATATGCAAAGAATACAAAAGGAATTACTGCCCACTGTTTGTTTAATTCAACATATGCCCGAGTGTGTGCTACGATACGCTTCGCCTTTGTTTCGTTACCGTAAAAGGCATTTCTGGCACCAACTAAGTTGTGTATGGCAATGCCACCAGCAATCTTAACGACTTCAATATTGTATATGCCACCAACGCCAACAGATAGGTTAGGTGTGCTATAGGTTCCTATTGGTCCTTCTCCCAGAGGAACATCTGGATTGTATTCAAAACCATCCCATTGTGAAATACCTTTTGCATTGGTCAAATCAATAGAATACCACGAATAAGAAAATGCTATGCCTGCACCTATGAATGTTGTGCTGGAAACTCCTAACATTACCGCTCCTGCTAAGCCAACATAGTTTTCGCTCAGTTTTAGGTCTCCCGCAGCATCTTTATATACCGTTAGTCCGCCACCTACCCATGCATTCTGTGCTCGTGAAGGGAAAAACCTGCCATCTACAGTTATTCCTGTAGTAGTATAAGGCACTGGGACTACGCTCCACTGATTACGATAGAATAGTTTGGCTCTATATAAACCACTCATTGTGCCCATAAAAGCAGGGTTCTCTTCCTGTTCAAATTGTGTGTATGTTGAAAAGTGAATGTCTTGCGCGGAAACGGAAAGAGCAATAAGCCCTGCCAAAAATGCAATTTTTTGTTTCCACATGGCTATCAGATTTTAAGGGATTTATGGTTTATTTGATTACAGTGATATTACCTGTCAGTTTGGTTACCTTTCCGTCTGGGGTTGTGTATGTTAACACATAGGCATATACGGCTTGTGGGCATGGTTGCCCTTTACAGGTGGCTTCCCACTTCTCCCCAATGGTAGTACTCTCAAAGACTAATTCCCCCCAGCGATTATATATCCGCCATGTGTAATTAGAGGCACCAGGTGGAATACCCATGGGAACAACGTAATCATTTATGCCATCACCATTAGCAGTCAGAATGTTGGGAATAAACACTTCTCCACTAATGCGACGTGGTTCTGCCAGTGTCCACCACATTGCTGAAACCTGAATCTCACCGCTTTCAAAAAGTGGTGATGAATATGTTCCCTGTCCCACTTCTTGCCATTGTTGAGCAGCAGAGTTCCATGCAATTAGTGTCAATGAATCAATAGTTCCACTGTTACATTTAGCAAGGTCATCATCACTCAGTGTGAAAGTTAGTTTAAATACAGGTAAAGATGAATAGTCTTCGTGATATATTCTCCAGAATCTGTTAACCATTAAGGAATCAAATTCCATATCATATAAAATTGTATTGGTTACTGCTGAATCGCTTGATATGGTTGGGTCGCCAGGAAGAGGTCTATTGTTGCAACCTGCTGGTGATACTGTTGGGTCAGTGGTTCCGTACGTGGAAAATGCCACATAATTACCAGTGCCAGCAGATGTTACTTCATACGTAAGTGGATAATATGCATTTTCAGAGCCAAAAGGTATAGTGTAAGCACCTGTGTTGCTTCCTATTTGCCATCTTACTATGCTGAGGTTTCTGGCTCCATTGTTAGAAATATCCTGTGTTTCGCCATATATGTACGAAACATCGGAACCGCCCTGAATAGCGTCAGGTGAGGCATTATCAATTTGAAATGTTCTGCTGTTTAAATGCAAAATTTGTGTTGAAGAGAAGAAAAGAGTATCTCTGAGTATTACAGAAACATCGCCAGGATTAACATTTTCTAATTTCACAGCACCTGTTCCTTCCAATGACATGTTTGAGAAATAACTGAATTCGGAACCTTTAATTCGCTGTGTGTCACCAACAAAATGAACTGTTCCACTGCCACTAACCCACGCTCCATTAGGGTTTTCGTTGGTCCAATCGCCGGAAATGTATAGGTCTCCTTCGTTTATTAACTCTGCGCCTGTAACATTGGCATGGATGTAGTGGCTATCTATCTTAACAGGAACTCCCGGACCAATGTAAAAAATTGTGGCATTGTAAACCCCATTAAAATCTTGAGCCAAAAGAGGAGTTAGCAAGCTCACACCGCTGAGAACCAACAATGTTCTCTTCATGACACTATTTTTTCAGCGTTTACCTTTTGTGATTACAAAAATACGAAAAAAAATTATATTGTGGAAGTGATAATTCGTAGGCTACACACACAGCTAAGTGACAACCCTATAATATTTCGGCAGTCCATGTATTTCCGACCCAAATACCCTTAACCGTTAAATCCGAATAACGTTCTTTAATTCTTTGTACTGCTTTTCTTATGTCTTCTTTGTGCTGTTCTTCGCTGACTGGATTGCCCGCACAATCAAAATGCCCGACGATATAAATGTGTTGTGAACCGTGTTTTTCTACCGAAATATCAATCATTCTAAATATCTGTTTTAAATCATCTTCATTTGCATTGGCTAAAAAGCCGTCCATGCCAGGATAAGTTATCATATCAACAAATGTGACATTGGCGTCCTTTTTTATTAGATCAATCACAGGTTCTTGGGTTCTACCATCCATACAATTTAATGCGGTTGCAAAAGTTTGTTTCGTCATGTTAGTTGTTTATTTAGTTTTCGGGCAATGTTTTCAAGCATTGCTGTTACCAGTAATGGCAGGTCATATTCATGTTTCCAGTTCCAGTCTTCACGGGCTCGTGAGTCGTCAATGGAACGTGGCCATTGTTGTGCTAATTGGTCTCGCTCGTCAGGTTCATAGTTTATTTCAAAGTCTGGAATGTGTTTTTTTATTTCGTCTGCGAGTTCTTGAGGAGAAAAAGAGATTGCAGAAAAGTTATATGATGCTTCCTTTATGGAGTCTCTGGGTGCTTCCATCAACTGAACTGTCCCGCGTATAGCGTCGTCCATATACATCATGGGAAGCGTTCTATAGGGATCAAGATAGCAGGTATATCTGTGATTTTTAATGGCTTCATAGAATATTTCTACTGCGTAGTCTGTTGTGCCCCCACCAGGTAATGCTTTCCACGAAATGAGACCGGGGTAACGCAACGAACGAATGTCAAGACCATATCTATGTTTATAATAGTCAATCAGACGTTCCCCTGCATATTTGCTAATTCCATAGATAGTTAGTGGTTCCACGATGGTGTGTTGAGGAGTGTTATCTTTTGGAGTTGTTGGACCAAAGATGGCTATTGAACTGGGCCAGAAGAGTTTAAACCGGTATTCCCGTGCCAATTCAAGGACATTTATAAGCCCCTGCATGTTTATTTCCCATGCCTTAAGAGGGATCTTTTCCCCCGTGGCACTTAATATTGCTGCCATGTGATATACTACTTCTGGCTTAAATTTTGAAATCACTTGTTGTAACTTATCTCTGTCAAGAACATCTACTATTTCATATTCGGTTGGAAAATTGACATAATTAGGGTCCTTTATATCTGTTGCTAGAACATTATTTCCTTGATTGTGCAGGAATTCTGTTAATTCTGTTCCTATTTGACCTGCAGCCCCCAATATTAGAATTCTTTGTGCCATACATTTGCAAAGTAAATAAACTTTCGTTGTATTATGTCTCGCATTTGTTAAGTCTGCCCTGCGGACTTCCCCCACTGGCTTATATCGGAGGCATCCTTCCCGATTTTATGCATCTGAGAGGGGAACGTCTTAGTGATATACAAATAAGAAGAATTATGTGCATTCCCATGCGAAAAGGAATCATACATCATATTGCAATAGACAAAGAGTTTCATGTTAGCAAGTTGCCTGCTTTTGAACAGAAATTGCGGAACCTGTGGTATGAACGCCATGGTTCATATCCCGAAAGAAGATACTTCTTTTTCCATCTGCTGGCAGAAGTGCTTATAGATTTGCTTTTGCTTGAATTGGCATACTATGAAGTGGCACGTCGCCTTGCTTCTATTAATGTTGATCATTTGAATAGGAGTAAAAGGGTTTTACTGTCGGTAGGAGTTTCTCTGAAAAATGTTATTAATCTATGTGTTTTTATGCGAAAGAGACTCATTTTGCGATTATCTCTGGACTTCGTTAAATTTATTCTCAGAAGGAGGAAACAGATGTGGGGTGCGTTGCCCCCACAATGGGAGCAAACAATAATTACTGCAAAGCACGTTTTAAAGGGGGACGTTAAAAATTTTTACGAATGGTTACACGATTATGGGTGCTGGCTCTGGCATCACATGGACTATTATTAAGCATTTATGGACAATCTGCCTATAGGATTTATGTTAATGAGTATCTGTATCTTGGTGCTGGTGGTGAAGGAATGGCACAGGGCAATGCTTTTGTTGCAAGGGCAAGGGGAACGGAAAGCATTTATTGGAGTGGAGGGGCAGGACTGCATAAGTATGACGGTCCTGCACAGATAATAGGTATGTATTCATCTTATTTTGGAGGTATAGTCCAATATCTTTATCTTGGCTTTAGCAGAAAACTGCATAATGTTCATGGAGGTTCAGTAGGCTTTGCTCTTTTAAGAACAGGTGTTGATAATATACCCAATACTCTTTACCTTGTTCAACCAGATGGAAGCCTTGACTTTAATGCAGTGACGCCATTTAGTTCTGCTGATTACGCTTTCCTGACCAGTTATGGACAGTCTTTTAAAAATTTCAATATCGGTGGAACAGTGAAAATTTTGCATCGTAAAGCGGGAACCTTTGCATCCGCATGGGGCTTTGGCATGGACGTGGGTGTTCAAGGACGATATAACAAGTGGAGATGGGCTGTAGTAGGAAAGGATATCACCGGAACGTTCACTGTGTGGAGGTTTTCTTTTACAGAAGAAGAGAAGTTTATTCTGGAATCAACGGGAAACATTGTGCCTGATAAATCGTGGGAACTTGCCACCCCACGCTTCATAGCAGGAATATCTCGCAAATGGATGCTGAAATCATGGTTAAGTGTTGAACCTGAGTTAGACCTCGTGATGACAACCGATGGCAAGAGAAATGTTCTGCTTAGAACAAAAATTATCAGTATTGAACCGTTATTGGGTGTAAGTATTGGGTTTGCAGATATCGGCTGGTTGAGGCTGGGTGCTCATACACTACAACGACTCTCAGGATGGTCTGGACAACAGTATTGGTCTGCTACGCCAACACTGGGAGCAGGCATTAGACTTGGAACTATAAATATTGACTATGCACTATTAAATGTTGGTTCTGTAAACGCATCTCTGCCATCACACGTAGTATCTATAAAATACACATTTGTATATCCGGAAAGTGCTGAAAGCGAACCACGTCAATGAAACCGCTTCGCTTCATGTTGGTAATGGGTGGTGTGAATTTGCTATTATTTTCCCTAACTGGTATTGCTTTTGCGGGAATGCCCTATGGTAACGAATGGTTATCAGGTGCTTCCAAGATTTTTAAGATTCCAATAACACAGGAGGGCATATACAGGGTTGAAGTGTCAGTGTTGCAAAGTCTTGGACTGCCTGCTACTGCACAGGCTCAAGAATTGTGGCTTTACTATAAGGGTGAGTCTGTTCCTGTCTTCATTGGCAATGACAATCAGAATAGAATAGGGACACTGCAACCGTCTGATTATATTGAGTTTGTTGGCATTCCGTCCAATGAAACTGTAGATTCGCTTCTTTATGACAGAACTATCTGGATTTCCAGAACACGAAGCCTATTCAATGATACTGCAGTATATTTTCTGGTGTGGAAACCGGGAACAGCAAATCCTGACATCATTCAACATCTTGCTAATGACACTTCACAGAAGGCATCAGAGATTACCTACTTCATTGAGGAATCTGTGCTTGATGGACCTTATTATGGTAAAGGAAAATATTTCAAGGTCTCAAATTTCGCTTTTTATCACGGTATGTATGACTTCTCTGAAGGACGTTTTTACAGAATTCCATATATAGGACCTAACAGTACATATACACTACCTGTGACTATGTATGCCCCAGATGTTATAACCAGTATGCCTGCCCGCATGGAGGTATTATTAGCAGGTCAAGATTATGGCAATTATTCCTTTGAAATAAGATTGAACGGAAACATTATCTATAATGGACAAGGGAATGGATACTTGCCCGAAATAATCTCTCAAGTAGTGCCTTCAGGCATTGTATCTAATGTCAATACCCCAGAAATTGAAATTACAAACCAATTTTCTACCGGTTTACGTGTTGGAATTGCATACATAAAAATTATCTACCCCAGAAAATGGAATGCTTCTGGAACACACATAGGAGGAATAGTTTATGGAACGGGCAGTGGGGCTTTCTTTAGAATAACTGGCAATTTTACAGGAAGCACAAATCCAGTGCTTGTCAACATGACAGATAAGCAAAGAATTACATTAATTGATAGTTCAGGAATACTTATTGGATATTTACCACTGGTTTCTGATACTGCTGTTATATACGCAGGAAAGCCAGTATATACTACAAATGTTGAAGAGTTTATACCCTCCACTATTGACCCTTCATGGGATTACGTAATAATCACTCTCAGAGACTGGATAAATGACCCATCTGGCTTAATACAGCAATATGCTCAACACAGGTCAAGCAATATAGGAGGTTCTTTTAATGTCGGCATAATGGCTATTGAGGACCTTTATGATATGTTTGCCTATGGAATCAAGAAACATCCTCTGTCAATCCGGAATTTTGTGAGATATTTCAATAGTGTCAAGGCACATAATAAGGATGTACAGATTTTCCTTATTGGAGGAGCAGTTCCCTTTTCTGATGCCTTTTGGTATAAAAACACTTTAATTCCTACTTTTGGTTATCCGCCTTCTGACGGCTTGCTTGTCGCTGACCCTGATTCTACATGCTGGTGGTGTTTAACCGCTGGAATTGGT
>WFXT01000139.1 GCA_015490475.1 Bacteroidota bacterium | reverse complement strand
GTCATAGTGAGTTACTGTAATTCTTACATCAACAGGAAGTCCTGAAAAAGTGGTACTGAACTCATACACTCCATCATCAAAGAAAATTGAGTTATATGTGAGAGGTGTCAGTAGCAATGTATCCCTATCGGTTGCTGGTGCCGAAAATGAACCTATCAATGGGTTAATTCCTGCTATACCTGTGGTCACATCATAGGCCTCTGGACCCGAAGAACTAGCAAATCGTTCCAGATATGTATAAATTCCAAGGTCATTAAGGGCATAAAGTGCCGATTGAGCAAAAGGCTCTGAAGCAAAAGGTGTGCTATCTGGATGAAGATAAAAAGTAGTGTCTATGTAATCCAGTTGTAAAAGGTTTGAGAAGTCCCAGACTTGATTAGGTCCTGTGCCAAGAAGCAATGAATCGCTGGCAATAGTGTCAACACCATAAGTCATAAAGAGATTGGGTAGAGGCAAAGTGGTAGAATCAATTATTGGTTGTGCAATAGTGTTCCCTTCAAAGCCAATTACAGTTGCAACAAGCGTACCGCCGAGGATCAAGCTTTTAACGTTTACCATATCAGGCAACTTTTCTTACAAATGTACATAAGAATACATTCACAAGTATAGCATGTGCCATACTTTACTCCCAGCTTATAAGCTCTCCCTATTAAGGGACAACAAATAACCTTGAATATAACACTTTACTGTCAGCCACTATTGACAATACATATAATCCCCTATTGGGGACAGTGACAATCTTTTTCCAGCCAGCTCCAGAACTTTTAGTTGATATAATTGCTTTACCAGAAAGGTCATAAAGAGTGATTTCAAATACTCCCTTATTTTCAGGGAAGTACACATAAATAGTTCTATTGTTTACTATCAGATAGTCAAAACCATTGTAATCATTAATCAGTTCAACAGAAGTGGTAGTATCATTGGTAGTAGAAGAGACATATCCGCAGAGCAAAGAAACGTTATTGGCACTGTCAATAGTGGTGAAGAAGTTTTTGATGGTTTGAACAGGGGGAGTGGTAACAACTACTTCTGTGTCCAGAATAAACCAGAAGGTTGTATCGTGGATCCACTTAGGATTGTTGGAATTAATCAAGCAGGTGTCGGGTAATAAAGTTCCATTGGAATTAAGCTTAGCGATGAACATGTCTTCATAGGCTGTTTGCCAGTTGAGTTGCGTGTTTCCAAATATGACATATCCATTATTAGGAGCAGTGACTATGCTGCGAGTCCCTTCAGAGCTTGAATCATTGCCCACCACTTTAGCCCACTGTATAGTTCCCGAAGCATCAAGCTTAACCACATAGGCGTCAAACAAGGAATATGCTTTCAATGAGTCCAGACGTCCTGTTACGGCATATCCACCGTCTGCTGTCGGGACAATATCAAAGAAGGCGGGCGTTATGTCCATGAAATTACTATCATCGCGAAGGAAGCCTATTCCATGAACCCATAGCGTATCACCAGGTTTAACTAACAATGTGTCAACTGTCGCAATGAAGAAGTGTGTATTACCTGCCACAGTATTTAAGGGGGCACCGATTATAAGCTCACCAGTGACAGTTTGTATTATTCTTACAGGATGATTAACAATATTTCCATTTCCTTTGCTGAAGAAGTAGTTCCACGTGGGGTTACCATTGTCGTCAAACCCTATTAAGTAGGCACCTTCCACCAATCGTACTGTTAAGCCGGCAACTGCATAACTTCCCGTGTTTGTCTTAATAAGGGACGTAGCAAAATCATCATCAGAGCGTCCAAATGTTCGTGCCCACACCAAATCCCCGTTGGGATTTAATTTAAAAACGAGTATATCAGGAAATCCAGGATTGACACCAAAAGATGTAGTATTTGCTGCCACAACGAATCCGCCGTCATCGGATTGGACTATCTCAATGCCACCGTTGAAAAGCGTTCCATCATCATTGGTACCGCCCACCACCTGGGACCATTCAATATTTCCAATTGCATCAAGTTTGATGACAAAAACATCCCATGACATAGTGCTTGTATTAATAAGCAGAGACCTTATTTGGCCTGCAATAGCGTATCCGCCGTCGCTGGTCT
>WFXT01000138.1 GCA_015490475.1 Bacteroidota bacterium | reverse complement strand
CATTAAGTATCGTGAAGTTGAGATACCTAAGTCTTTTCCCAATGGAGAAATTATAAACATTCAGGAAGATATTGATGAAGTTATAACGGTTATTAAAAGATTTGTTGATAAAACATCAAAATCAGAGAAAAGGAAAATAATAGCCTTAGCATCTTTAATTGCTGCCATAGAAGGTATAGGACAAGGAGACGAAGTTGAAGAATGGCTAGATAAACTATGACATTAATACTCGACACAAATATTTTAATAGCTCTTTACCGTATTTATCTTGTCTATGGCTCTAGGGCTGTGAAAAATAAATGGCTAAAACTTCTTATAAAGCATGATGCTCTTGAGATATGGATTCCCAGAACTGTTTTAAAAGAATTTACTCCCTATCCCCCGAAAAAGGTAAAAAATTTATCAATCTATTAAGAAAACTTTGTAACACCTCAGGTATAAAATTCACAATATGTCCTATACACAACAAGCACGCAATATTAACGTTAACCCTTGATCTTGATATAGAGTTAGGAGAAGCAGATGGCATTCATCAGGCGATATACATTCAACAAGTTACGAAAAGTAAAGTAAGATTCCTAACCACGGAGAAAAAGGTTCTCAGTCTCAATTACCCATTTATATCACATCCCTAACTTTGCTTCAAAACCATAAATAATGCATTGGCGTCATTTGAGCGTTACACTTTTGTTTTTTATGATAACATCCGGGTTATTTGCACAGGGAAATAAGGGTAATAAATACTGGCAACAACGTGTCCATTATAAAATTCAGGTTGAACTGGACGATGAACAACACAGACTCTTGGCATCAATGAAACTTATTTATGTCAATAACAGTCCACACACATTGGATACTATTTATTTCCATGTTTATCCCAATGCTTTCAAAGACAACACGTCTGTGTATGCCCGTGAACAAATGGAAACAGGAAATCTTGAGTACTTATTTGCTGAGAAAGAGAAGCGTGGTGCTCTTTATGGATTGGCTTTTGAAGTCAACGGCGAACCAGTTCCTTGGGAATTGACCGACAATCCAGATATTGTGAAGGTTCCTTTACCAGAACCTTTGAAACCGGGTGATAGCATCGTCATTACCACTCCTTTTGAAGTTAAGATTCCTTATGCCTTTTCCAGACTGGGCAGGAATAAGCAGTCTTATGCAATCACTCAGTGGTATCCACGTATTGCTGTATTTGACCATGAAGGGTGGCATCTATTACCATATCGCGATCAAGGTGAATTCTACGGTGAATTTGGGACTTATGAAGTGGAAATAGTCGTTCCAGAGAACTATGTTGTCCTTGCAACTGGTGTGTTGCAAACACAATCAGAACAAGAATGGCTAAATGAAAGAGTTGAGTGGACGAATGAAACAATAGAGAAACTACGACAACTGGCAAAAGACAACAAAGAAGGACATGACAAACTCATTGATTCCCTTATGAAGTTTCCTCCTTCTGCCAAAGCAAAAAAGCGACTTGTATGGGTTGCCCACAACGTGCATGACTTTGCATGGTTTGCTGACAAGCGGTGGTTTGTCCAGAAAAGTCAGATTACTCTGCCATCCGGAAAGGTAGTAAATACGTGGACTGCTTTTCTACCTCGGAATTACAAAGCATGGGATAGTGCAGTGCTGTATATTGACAGTTCACTTTATTATTTTTCCTTGTGGATAGGTGAATATGCATGGCCACAGGCAACGGCAGTGGAAGGTCCTTTGAAAGCAGGCGGTGGTATGGAATACCCAATGATAACAATCCTTTCTCCCGGATTGCCCACTAAAAGAGTAGTTGAAAGAGTTATAGCACATGAAATAGGACATAACTGGTTTATGGGAATGTTTGGCATCAACGAAAGGATTTACCCATGGATGGACGAAGGGTTCAACTCATACTATGAATGGCGGTACATGGAAGCCAGACATGGGTATAGTACTAAACCAATTAGTGAACGGGCTATTGATGTACTTGTAGGTGATATCAAACTAAAGCGTCGTGCAAAGAATAGGCAGGCAAACCTTAGTGTTTATTATCCCTCTGCTATAATGGCTGGGCTTTCATCGGAAATTTTGCGTTCTTTTGGGTTGGACCAACCTCTCAACCTACCCGCTGATAAATATTCAGAAATCAACTATGGTACTATGATATACATGCGTGTTCCCCTTTGGGTTCAGGTGCTGGAAGGTAGTATAGGAAGGGAACGTTTAGACAAAGCAATGCAAACGTTTTATAAAGACTGGCATCTCAAACATCCTGACGATACGGCATTGATAACTTCTTTCCAGAAGGCTGGTGTGGAAGCAAGTTGGTTCTTTGATTATGTCCTCTCTACAGAAAGGCTACCAGATTGGTATTTCATCTGGGTTACCCCAGATACTCTCCAGATGGGCACTCGCAAGTTCAGAACTCTCTACATAGGAAGCAGAAACAAAATCCCGGGACCTATCTATGTTGTTGCATACAAAGGTGATTCTATAGTTGCAGAGCAGTGGTATGAAGTGCATCCAGACATGTTGAAGGATGATGCCATTGAAGTCTTGTTCCCTTCTGGTGATTATGACAAATTAATCATTAACCCTCCTTTGGCTCCATTTATTGTGCCCGAAGAATCTTACAGAGAAAACATGTTCAAAGTAAATAAAAAACGTGGATGGACCAGACGCAAGTTGTCTTTCAGATTTGGTGGTGGCATTGACGGTCCTCAACGATATACTATTGGATGGATTCCATTTGTTGGCTGGAATACTGCTGATGGAACATGGCTCGGTATTTATTTCAACAATTTCTTGATAAAAGGCGAACGACTTGAGTTTTCTCTCCTGCCTGCTTTTGCCCTCAAATCACAAACTTTTGTGGGCACAGGAAACATAGGATATTACTGGTATCCCGGATATTATAAAAAAGTTCACTATATTAAACTGGGTGTTGAAGGCAGAACTTTTGGCATCTCGGAATCCAATAGATACGGTAGAGTTTCTCCATACATCAAAATTTCCTTTGACCCTGAATCATGGCACAAGCCTCTATTTACTTTCATCAATGCATATGCTCACTGGATTGAACTGGCACAAGGAATGGACAAGCAAGCCAGATGGTATGGACAATTATCCTTCTTACGAAAATGGGATTCTAAATTCAACCCATGGGAATTAAAAGCAGACGTTTCAGGCGGTATTAACTTTACCCGACTTTCTTTATCTGGAACATATAATATCACATACAACAAGAAAGGCAGGAATATAGGTGTACGTGCTTTTGCAGGATTTATGCCATTCAATACCGAATCTATGATTGACCCTCGCTTTACTGTTAGTGCATGGGCAGGATATCAGGACTTCTTCTTTACTCACTACTATCTGACAAGGACAATACCTGTGCCTCCGACTGCAAGCCGAACAGACTTGTTTGCCTTCAAACAGGTGTATGTTGAAGATGGTGGCTTTTTCACTCCTACAAATCTGCGTGCCGACAAATGGTTGCTTGCCTTTAAACTCTATGCTGACCTTCCCTTTAAATTCCCCAAAATGCGTGTATATGCTAACCTATCGGCATGGCAGGACACAGTTGCTTTAAATAATGGCTATGAAGTGGGACTAACGATAGGTGGCAAGCATCTGGCTCTTAATGTTCCCATAGTGGTTTCTCAAAATATAGATGACGGACTATGTGGTGTGCTTCCCTGTCCTCCAGACCGCAACCAAATGCCTACTCCTGCCAAAATTTTGCGTCGTATAACTTTAACACTTAATTTAGATTTCAAACCAGAAGAAATAATCAGGGATTTTAGATGATAATAAAGAAATGGTTGTCTTTGCTTTTGTTTAGCACTGTTGTTAATGCACAACAATCCCCTTGGTGGATAACAGATACTGCAACACTTGAAATACCTGTTGTTGTTCATTTATTACGGGACACTTTCACTCTTGTGCCATCAGATATTTACAACTGGCTTGATTCAGTAAACGCACGCTATGGTCAATCAGACACTGCTGGCTTATATGAATGGGAAAAGTCTTCTGCCGAAGTTCCCAGAATTCGGTTTGTTCCTGCACGACGAAATAAATATGGTAATCCAATCAATACTCCCGTTACCGTGTATGCTGTATCACCCACTCCCTTTTCCCTTGACAAAGTTTCCAATTCTGGCAGTGGTGGTGTTGACCCCATTTCTCCTGAACACATTCTAAATATTTGGATTGCTCGCCTTGACACTCCTTTCGGTATTGTCCCAGACAGGACAGGCATAGCCATTGACTACAGAGAATTATATAACCTATCTCTGCCTTTGGCTTTGCTATCTGAATTGGCTTATCTGCCCTCTCCTATTTCAGAAACGTGCGAAGGTCAGGACACGACAACCTGTTCTTTTGAAGGCGATGGCATCTGTGACCTTTCTCCAGTTGTTTCTATTGACTCGTGTGGACAGGGTACCGTCTGTAACGATACTCCTCCTTTTCATAACATAATGCTCTTCCCAGATTCCACATGCCCATGGTTCATAAGTGTCCAACAGGTAAAAAAACTTAAACAAAACCTACGAAGCAGATATAAAAATTGGCTATCCTCCAAAAGGCAATCCCAACACTTTGATAATATGATTTTGCGTGGCGTAAATATTAAAAGTTCATCGCCCACAGACTCCATATCTGTAGAACTATTGATTGAATGGAACACTAATGCAGTGCCTCCTCCCGACACCCTGTTCCTGTTTTTCAACACTCCCAACCATAGCATAAAAGACACTGTTATTTCTACCCTGACTGATGGTCTGAATACTCTTTTAGTGAACTACTCTATTTCCGACACAGGTCTATTCACTGTTACTATCGGAATATTTAGCAATCGCTCTGAACAGGACTCAACGGACAATTGGGTCAGTTTTCCCTTTTATATGCAATCGCAACCTTTTAATATGCCATGGTCATGGAAAGGCACTGTGCAAAGTCCTTACGTCCTACACTCTTGGAATCCTGACTTCCAGCAAGGTTGGGTTCCATATTCATTGCTCCCTGCAAGAGATTCCTCCTACACCTCAGGATGGATGATGCCTTTCTTTGACTATCAATGCAGGACATGTTCTGACTGGCTTTATACCCCGTGGTTCAATGCAACCTCGTCAACGCTTTACATTTCAATAACTTATGCTTATACGAAATATGACCCATATCATGCGGATTCACTGGCTCTGTGGCTTGAAGTAGAAAACAAAGGAAAAGTCAAAGTGTGGCAGGACGGTGGAAGGAATCTCCAGACCACAACACTGGATAGAACGCAATGGTGGGAACCTGAAACACCATTACACTGGAAAACTATATGCATCCCTGTGATGCCACAACAGGGCACATTCAGAGTGCTTCTTGAAGCAAAGTCAGACTATGGAAACAACCTGTTTATAAGTTCTATATCCGTTAGTCAAGATTCATGCCCCTCCGCTCTAACATTTGCCAATAAACCTGAAGCAGACAGCGATTGCATAGGTATTTATCGCTCTCAAATAATAATTTACTGTCCTGTCAATATATATGACCTAACAGGAAAAACTATCTACTCTCAAAGCAGTTCTGTTTATCCACAACTAATAAACTTGCCATCAGGAACATATCTGGTTAGACAAATAGATAAAGGAAAAGTGGTTAAAATAATTGTGCCATGACGGTAAAAGAATACCATCAACAGGGCTTGAAATATCATACGGATAGTGAACCAGAAAATCTGAAATACTTTTCCGAGCAATCTGAAGGTGCCCACAAAGTAAGACTGTATTTCCTGAAAGATGGAACGTGCAAATGGTGGACAAATAAACGATGCAAAAAATTGATGGCTCTGGCAGATGTTGCATGCTACATATACAACACAGAAAAACGAATTCCTACAGATACGGAACTACTTGAGTTCTTTAAAGATGAAAAGGACAAGCAAAAGATGCAAGCCAGAACGGAACTTCTGCTAAAAGCCTTTGGAATATAAACATGCCACGTAAATTATCGGGAATACAACTGAAACGGCTCTCCATTGAAGAATTTAAAGGGCTCCTAAACTGCCTGTTGTCGTTGTCCTTGATAATATTCGTAGTGGTTACAACGTAGGTGCCATATTTCGCAACGCCGATGCTTT
>WFXT01000137.1 GCA_015490475.1 Bacteroidota bacterium | reverse complement strand
GAGTAGCGTCAGGATTTTTACACAAAAACTTAAATAATTTAACTAATTGATTGCTTCCATTTCTATTGCCCAATAGTCGTGCTATGTGTCTTCGCTCGCCAGAACTCAGTTTCTTTATCAAATCGGAAAGAGTCTCTTTTCTCCTATATGCCATCCCTAAAATTTAGTCCGTTTACCATGGGAAGTATGGACAAAGATACAAAAAATTAGCAAATAATTCAAAATAATGAGTCAAATCATGCAAAATTTCACCATATATTGCGGTTACTTAGCACTATATTTCTGATCTAATCCACTATTTGAAAACGAATTCTCTTTGTGGTGTTATAATTCTAACTATTGTTCCTTGGCGACGTCTTATTTTACTGACACCATTTCCTTTAACTCTCCTTATTACCCTCCCATCTGTCGTTATTTCTTCAAAATACCATTTATTTGTATTGATATAGCAATATTCCCCTGCACAATATGCATCTTCTTGTTTCATTGATTTTGCCACGTCATCAACTATTGAGGGTACGAAAGCAGTGGTTATCGTATGACAACCTATGGGATTGTTGTGCATATCAATGATACACATTCTGAGAGAATCTTCACCAAATGCTTCTATTAGCCCGAAGGCGGGCAGGAAATTGTCATTATCAACTCCTTGAGCGATATCCCATGGACGCATAGCCAACATTGAGTCCAGTCTCCTCGCTATACGAGAATTGTTTTGACCAAGATTTGCAGCAACAACTTCATACACTCCCCCTTTTCTGCTTGTATCTATTCCCGAAGTGTGGATGTCTCCACTTATGATAACTGTGGACTCATCTCTTCCGGTTGTTTTTAACAGATGCAATAGGGAATCGCTTTGATGCCAGTATCCAGCCCACTGGTCTGCGAGCAACATAGCGATTAATGCGGCAGAGTCCCCAATGAAAGTTTGCCAACCTAACATGTCAATAATAAATGGTCTAAAAAATTGAGAAAACACAAGGGATGTCCCGATTATTATCCATGGCTCCGTGGCAGTTGATATTTCACCTTTTAAAAGGCGCCATTGCTCATCACTTATCATTCTCAAATATATCGTTGAATCAAAATACCACAGGCTTCCACTCTTATAGAAAGCCAGTAAGTGGTGGTCTTTAGTGCTTCTGTTATCCAACAGGATTAACCTTATGGGACCCATGCTAACACTCTGATAAAGCGAATTTGTATCCTTAAGAGTATAATGAGGAAAATATTTTTTGTAACCACGGATAGAGTTCTGTCTGGTTGAAGGTTTAATAGGAACCAACCGTGCAACAAGCGTATTATTCTCTCTATAGTAAACCGCATATTTCTCCGATGCATCGTCAGAAACATAATCATGGTCATCCCAGACATAGGCGACAGGAATTGTTTTGAATGCTGAGTTTTGAAAGGTATGAGCAGAATACCTATGAATCCACGACTGTTTTATTAAATGAAAAGAATCGGCGAAGAACACTGTGTCTCTAACAGGGAATCCCCTATCGGGATAATCCCAATCCCCAAGATAAACAAACAAATCAGGTTCTCTTTGTTTAATAGCAATAAATACCGAATCATGTATTTCAAGGCAAGAACCAAAGGCTATTGATACATATTCCCATGTATATTTAGGAAACGTCTTTATGTTAAGTGTGGATAAGGTGTCCCCTGCAGGATACCTTGTAATAACTATTTCATGTGGTGTTCCTGCGGACAACCCACTAACTCCCCACTTAATGAAACTATCTAAAGGACAAACTACCGTATCACGTATTTCATAGAACGAAGTTGTAACTGTCAAAGAAAATGAGTCTAAAGGGTTACAGAACCAAGCTAATTGAAACGAAGAATCTGTTACTGCTCCTGCAATAGGTTGAGTGTAGAAGTTCTGAGCCCTCATTGCCACCGGGGGAATCAAACAAACAAAGCACAGCAACAACATTTTTAGCCTTTCGCCGGGAAACATATCTGTGTTTTTTCACATATAAAGATACAGCACCCATTAAAAATCCATATAACACCACTACCCTCTTTGTTTTTTCCCCTGCTTACAGTGTCACTTAATATCTTGGAATAATGGTCTCTTGATTTCCTACGTATATGTATTCAGCAAACACTTCAGGCGTATATGTTCCAAAAGATTTAATTTGTTTCGGAAGTAAAACCTGATAAAAGAAAGCAAGTCTGATATTACGATATCCGACGGAGAGCACTGGTCCAAGCCCCAGTGTATGGTCATAAACAAATCCACCTGCTACCCGGAATATAGTTTGTTTTTGTGCCACAGGCTTATCTGCCGCAGGTTCAGGTCTTGAAGATATTTTTTTATACTCTGCCCATGCATATCCCTGAAAGAGAAAGGCTCCCCCTTGATACCATATCGCCGTCCCCCCTGTTATGTCCACATTTGCAGATACTGAATACTTGGGCTGAAATCCTACACCCCATTTCCTGTATAGCTTACTCAGTTCTGCTACCTGAGATTGACTAAAGGTGAAAGTGGGCTCAATAGGATGAAAAACACTAAACCAAAACACTCCCGATAGTTTGTCAATATTTCCGACCAGAGAGGCTCCGGCACCGAAATCAGCCAGTGCCTGTGGCGTAAAATTCTCTCCAATGGCAATAGATTGTTGGTATTGAGTTCCTGTCCATTGCTCCGGTGCTCTTATGCCTGCTTCATTATATATTCCTCGCTGGTTATAACCCAAAGAAACTCCTGCACTTAGAAGAAATTTATTTCCATTCCTCTCAGACAAAATTTTATGATATGCTCCTGACAATCTCACTTCCATCACACCCATTCTCATATCCCCTGCCATATCACGATAAGCAATTATTCCGATACCTATTCTTTCTGCCCCAAGAGTATTTTTAGCAAGGGCACCATCCACAGCCAGCAAGAAACTTGTATAATTGGCAATTGAATTCCATTGATTTCGGTATATAGCACTAACCCTTGCGGTCCCATTGAACAGTCCCGTTAAAGAGGGCGAGACAACCTGTTTCTGGTACAAAGAAGATAGTGATAGATGCATGTCCTGTGCTACCACAATGCCAGCAAAGAGAGCCGAACTAACGAGATAACGCCACATGTCCCTGGAGATTTACTTGTTCACCGTTTGCAAGTCTAAGTTTTAATTCATAGACGTAAACACCTTCTGGACAGGGACCCACTGAGCATTGTCCATCCCAGATTATTCGTCCTCCGACTCCGGTCCCTTCATAAACTATATTCCCCCATCTATTTATTATCCTGCATTCCAGTATTTCAGCCACAGGTCCAAAAATTTCCCAATTTTCATTCACTCCGTCACCGTTTGGACTAAAGAAATTGGGCACGTACAATTCTATTTCTTTAAGCACAAACACCCATATAGTGTCAGAGGAAGAACACCCAGCAGAATCAATCCCACTCACAATGAAAATCACAGAATCGGTAGGAATTGAATAAGCTAATCCGGGTTGTACTTCCACTAAGTTGGTATCTGGAGACCATGTATAGTTTGTAATTCCTGGCGTTTGCACATCCAACCACGCAGTATCACCATAAGTTATTATAAGTGTATCCTCTTTAGCAACTATTGACACAGGCGAAGGGGGTGCAGGAACTGTAACAGAGAAAGTGAATGAACAGTTATTAGCATCATTTACGGTGGCGGTATAAGTTCCCGGTTTGACTTGAATATTTGTTCCTGATGCACCATTATTCCATGACACTTGATATGGCGAAGTACCCCCTGTTATCTGGACACTTATTGAGCCTACGGTATCGCCACAAGCAGGAGCCGAAACCTGCAAGGAGGTTGTATCCAGTGGAGAAGGTTCATTGATAGTAAAGGATTGCTGTTTGGTGCAGCCATTATTGTCTGTTACGGTAACGGTATAAGTACCCGCTGGAATATTATTCAAGTCTTCAGTTGTTGCCCCTGTGTTCCATGAAAAAGAATATGCAGGGGTCCCGCCAGAAACGGATATGAATATACCCCCGGTGGAATCTCCCGCACAGAGCACATCAACGGTGGAATCGGTAGCGATGAGGAGTTCTGATGGCTCTGATATAGTGAATGTGTCCATGCGGGTACAGCCATTAGCATCAGTGGTGGTTAATATGTATGTTCCAGCGGGAACCCCTGACACATCTTCAGTAGTAGCACCATTACTCCATGAGTAGGAATATCCCGGTGTGCCACCCGAAACAGAAACAAAAATGCCTCCGTCACTGCCTCCAAAACAATTGACATCTACGAGCGAATCCAGTGATAGGACGAGAGCGGGCGGTTCAGTAATAGAATAACTTTGCGTTGCAGTGCATCCGTTATTATTATCTGTTACACTAACTGTGTAGTTACCTGCTCCAAGATTAGAGACATCTTCTGTTGTGGCACCATTACTCCATGAGTACGAATAGCTTCCAGAACCTCCACTCACAGTAATATAAATTGCCCCATCGGAAGCCCCATTACAGGAAATGTTTACAACACTATCAGTTGTTATAACAGGAGCACCTGGGTCTGTTAAACCAAAGGACGTTGAATCAATACAACCTTTTGCATCCGTGACATAAAGCATGTATGAACCTGCTGATAGTCCAGTAGCTGGATTTGTGGTTTGTCCTCCTGGTTGCCACAAATATGAGTAGGGTGTCGTTCCGCCAGACACATATGCCGTTGCAGAACCGTCGTTTGCACCACAGGCAGAAGGGTCTTGTGTCTTAACACTATCAATAACCAAGGCAGGTGGTTCTCCAACTGTAAAGGATTTAGAAGAAGAGCAACCTGCCCCATCAGTAACAGTAACAGAATACGAACCGGCGCTTAGATTAGACACATCTTCAGTAGTAGCACCATTGCTCCAGGAATAAGAGTATGAACCTGTTCCTCCAGACACTGTTATCCATATAGCTCCATCGGAACCGCCATTACAAGAAACATCGCGAATGGAATCCAATGCGATTGTGGGTGCCGAAGGGTCGGTCAGATTTGCTGTTCCGGAAACCTGACACCCGTTTGCATCAGTAACCGTAACAGTATACGAACCTCCTGACAGTCCAGTAGCCGTGGCAGTAGTCTGTCCATTGCTCCAGGAATAAGAGTATGAACCTGTTCCTCCAGATACCCACACAGTAGCACTACCATCGTTGGTGCCACAACCTGACGGGTCAACAGTTGTAATGCTATCTATTACAAGGGCTGGAGGCTCTGTAATTACAAATGTATCTGTCTTAGAGCATCCCCTTCCGTCTGTTACAGTGACCCAGTAAGTACCGGCAGGCAAACCAGAAACGTCTTCTGTTGTAGCCCCTGTATTCCACACAAAAGAGAAGGGGGCGGTTCCTGTAACAGTTAAGTCTATTGCACCTGTTGAATCTCCAGCGCACAGGACATTGGTTATGTTAGCACTTACTTCTAATGCCCCGTTAACTATTGGGACAATATCTTGTGCGAGGGCGAAATATGGTTTGCCACCAGAGTAATTATAGTAGTTTCCAGTTATCACCTCGGCAGCACCAAGTGTATCGCCATTACCCCAGATTAAATTATAGCCAGACCATGAGTTATGCGGATTAGCACTCCATGCCGGGGCATTGCCATCCTGTGTCGCAGATATGTCTGTGTGCCATTGTGCTATCCCCTCAAGACACCCATCATTAGATGGCGAGAAGAAAATCTGAAGTGAATCTGATGCTATGGTAGTAGAATCGGGTCCATAGTGAATTACGTGGTACCATGCAGGACTAAATGTGTTAATAGTTGTATCTGTTCGTGAATCGGAAAATCCGTCAGTGTTTGGAGAATGGCTAATAAACTTGACATAAGCAGCCTTACCAGTAGGAATAGTCATCCTAACAGGTCTGAATAGATTTTTGTTGGCGTCTCCTACTGGGAAGGTATATTTACTACTTACAGTGCCCTCTATTACAAGGAATCCTTTTGTCAAACTATTTTCGGCAGTGGAGAACATGCCCTGCGTCGTGAGGCTTCGTATTGGAGGCATCAAATTACCCTGTCTCTGGATAATCTGAGAAGCCGTCCATGGAACTGTTGATGGCGAAGCTTTGATATGGAAGTCAAAAGTATCAAGATGAACTATCTCATCATTAAGCATAACCCTGTATGTAGATACTGATTGCCTGAGGAACTTATGCGTGTTTCCTGTTCCTGAAAACTCTACATGCCAGAAGAAGGTCGGCTGATTACCCCTGACTTCCTGACTATCGCCCATAAATACTACACGACCCCAATTAACAGCATCAATGTACAAACCAGCAGAATTATTTATCCACCAGGCTCCCCTTGAAGAATCTGAATTATTAAAAATGTAAAACTTGTATCCATTATGATGAAGTGTATCATAAGAACCTGCAA
Organism: Bacteroidota bacterium; assembly: GCA_015490475.1. Taxonomy (GTDB): domain Bacteria; phylum Bacteroidota; class Bacteroidia; order JAADEI01; family JAADEI01; genus JAADEI01. The sequence continues at coordinate 10,599 of WFXT01000137.1, read as the reverse complement.
ATTCCACATCACCGTAGATATAGAAAGTGTCTCCCTGAAATATCAAATCATTCTCTGAGTACCATAATGCTTGTCCAAATGCAGCATTAGCTACAAACAACAGAACCATAAAAACTATGGCGAGGGGAGAGGAGAAGCAAGAACCTTGACGGAAGGGCGATAGGAAGTAACTCACATATCCCTTTATGCACTTACCCATAGTAACGGACTTACAATATGAGACACAATCCCTCTCCCCTCTAAATTGAGACACTATCCCAACCATTGCTAACTAATTTTTAAAGATTTCACAACTTTAATGCCTATTAGTCATTAACAAAAATTTTTCTTGTTATTAAATTTCTTGTTTTATCAATGACTTCAACGACAAACACTCCCCTTTCGTTAACAGGAACTTCTTGTCTGCCAGGAACTAAATCACCTGCTTTGACGAACCTTCCTGAAAGGTCCACAATTCTTATTGTCTGTGCATAACTATAATTATTTTCAACCACTAATTTTCCATTTTGGTACCACACACGAACATCATAGCTTCCTGAATAAGGAACGTTTAATGGCACCTGCCTGCTACCGTTATACACATTGAGACGACGAATCCAACCTTTATAAGTACCACTACCTCCACCATATCGGGTATAGACACTTGCATTACGTTCCCACCCCGTCGGAAAGCTATCAGAAGGATGGTAAAGTTTTAATTTCAATTGACCATCCAGATATACATAAGTGGAATCTCCAATATGAATAGCTGCCAGTTTATACCAGCGGTTGTCAGATATGGGCGTGCAATCCTTACTGTAGTCAAAGTAGTAGCTATCCTTGTTATGCACGCATAAAACTGGTTGAAAATTATTGTCAAAGTCGCCATCAGGGTCTACCCATGCCGAGAACCATCTGAAAGAGCCACCAATCACAAATACGGGTCTGAGCTTTGTATCAAAAATCGTTTTAAATTCAAGGGTAATAGCGAAGGAATCCAGATTCCATGGTATTTGGGGAGTGTATAGGTAAACAGTGTCAGGGTCTCCATTGTGATATGCACCATCATTTCCCTGAAGCTGGACATATTTTAATGTGACGTCGTTATAATTACCAAGACTATCAGCGGTAGTATTAATTAGTGACCAGGCTCCCACATGTTTTAAATATCGCAAGTGTGCGTTTTGACCAACGGCAATCATAAAGGTTACTGACCAGACGGCTCCGATGAAAATTTTTCGTAACATCATGATTGCTTTTAGCGTGTTCAACACATGGATTACACTATTTGACATTGGACATCATGTTTTGATTGGACTGAATTTCCTCAAGGAGTGCTTCTATTTTCTCCATGCGTTCCCTGAGTTGCTTGTTCTCCTCTTGCAAGGCTTTTAGCTGCTGAACTTCTTCCTTCAAGCGTGCTATTTCTTCCTGCTGCTGCTGGATGATTTTCTGTTGTTCCTGAATGGCTTTCACGATTGGCGGAACGAATTCTGCATAGCGCAAACCATAGAGCTTGCCAGGTACAAAGCCACTGAACTCATAACCTATCTCTTCTGCTGCTTGTTTCACTTCCTGAGCAATGAATCCAGTGTAACGCAGCGTATCGGGACGTAATTGAGCGATTTCCCGAATCACCGGATGAGCATATCCCCTTATTATGCTGTCCGCAGCAATCGGATCCCGATAGTAAGTAACGGGTCTTAGACGCATGATAAATTCCAATCCGGGAACATCGGCTTTGATATCTTTTTTAATCCTGCGGTCAGAATAGTTAGTCCAGTTTTGGTAGCCTCCTATCACCTGCGTGGCGGAATTTCCGATGACGACCTTATCGGTTGCATCTACAAAGGCAACATTTCCAAGGGCTATGGAATTGCTTATATAAGTTGCAGCAACTCTTATATCTGCATCATATCCTATGACTACGTTACCCCGAGCCGCATATAAATTAGAGGCAGACGCTGTGGTACTTGTAATATCAGTAAGATCACCTATTAATACATTCTCATAAAACTGGAAAAGATATTTGTGCATCTCGCTGGCTGTGGCAGCCTTATTACCCATAATCACATTGTTAAAAAATCTAACAATTCCTGGGTTTGTCATATTCGTATCTGCCATAAGATGATAACCAGCATACGCCCCGATTACCGTGTTATCCACTCCAGGTACGGAACGTGCCAGTGCTCCATGTCCTATCACGACATTCTTCTGAATGTTATCCCATCCTCCGTGGATTGTTATCCCCGATGGCCATCCCCATATCGTTGCTGCACTATCACCTATAATAACACTTTTAGATACGACAGGACTATCGTGAGGAAGGCCCGAAGAGAGAACTTCATTCCCTATGATAATATTTTGTCGTAATGTATCAATTCTATCAGCAACATTAGCACCAATGGCTATTAATCTCGTTCCTTCCTCAAGAGTAGGCAGGGCATGTGTTCCTATTGCAATCAAAGAATTTTGAGCAGTTGTCGGCATAAAGTCTATGCTATACAAAATGCTATCTCCAATGGCAATATTGTAGTTACCCTTGAGTGCGTTCAGTGCGGCTTCAGAACCGATGAATACATTCCTTTCTGCACCTATGTTACCCAGATAATACCCGGCTTTATATCCCAGTGCCACATTATAGTTGGCGTTTCGGGAGAAATACATTGCCTGGGAGCCCAGTGCCGTATTGTAATTGCCAATTGTATCGTTGCCCATTGTCCAGTATCCTATTGCTACATTTTCGTCGCCACGTTTAAAATTTTGAAGGGCAAAGGCACCCATTACGGTGTTATAACTCCCTGTTGTGTTGGCGGGCAAAGCATTGGCACCCACCACGGTGTTACGCTGACCTGTTGTGGTGCCATACATCGCATTGTAACCAATTGCGGTGTTATAGAACGTACCATTAGCAGTAGCGAGCGATTGCGACCCAACGGCAGTATTATACTGACTTGCAGTATCGCTATTTAATGCCAGATATCCCACAGCTGTATTATCATTTCCTGCCTTAAGTTTTTCCATTGCAAAGGCACCCAGGGCAGTGTTATAATCACCAGTAGTATTGAAAGACAGAGCATTGGCACCCACTGCTGTGTTGCGTTGTCCTGACGTAGTGTTATACATAGCGATGTACCCAACTGCAGTATTGTAAAAGGAACCATCAGTTTTAGCCAGTGCTCTGTATCCTATGGCAGTGTGTCTGGTTCCCGTGGTGTTGCTTGAAAGAGTGGAGTCACCCACCGCTGTGTTATATTGCCCGGTTGTGTTGCTATACATAGAATAGGCACCCACTGCAACATTTTGAGTTCCCGATGAGTTATTCCGCATTGCATAAGCACCGATTCCTACGTTATTCTTGCCTGTGGAATTGGACGTCAGTGCTGATTCACCTATTGCTACGTTATAATTTCCAGTGGTATTCTGAGCCAATGTTGCAGAACCCACTGCTATATTGGAACTTCCGGTGGTATTTGCATTGAGCGCTGAAACACCCACGGCTACATTATCTGTACCAGTGGTATTAGAAGCCAAGGCAGTGCCCCCAATGGCAACATTAAAGAATCCTGTTGTGTTAGCGCGTAGGGCATAGGCACCCACTGCAATGTTAGTGGAACCAGTGGTGTTGTTGCTCAAAGCATTAGTTCCAATTGCCACATTTTCATAACCCGTGCTATCCTTAAGCAAGGCATTGTAGCCAATAGCAATGTTATCCCTGACTGTTTTTCTGGCATTTGCCATGGCATAAGCGCCGATAGCCACTGTTCTGAGTGGTGTGTCGGGACCGGCAAGACTTTGATAGCCCATTGCCACATTGTAAGAACCACCTGTATTATTTAACATTGTTCTATATCCAATTCCTGTGTTGGCAGTACCCTTATCTAAGTTGAATAAGGCTTCATAACCAATGGCAACATTGAAGCTTGTATCAAGCAGGTTTTCCAGTGCACTGGTTCCAATAGCGATATTGAACCGTCCCGTGGTGTTGTTAGTCAGGGCATTTTCTCCAATGGCGACATTATTGCGATTGTTGAGGTCGTCCTGGTCTCCTGCCCCCACGCCTATAAAGATGCTCTGTCCAGTGCCGATTTGATGGATGTGTCCCTTAACAGTTAAGGGTGCTGTGGGACTTGGTGTACCAATACCCACCCAACCGGCGTCTGTGATAGAGACGGTGTCTGTTGAAGTAACAGTGTTTGGATAAATGAAGGGACCGCGGTCGGACCAGAAGGTGGTTCCGGAAGTAGTTATGTTACCCCACGTTAAATCACCACGTAAATATAAAGTTGCGTCATTGGGGCTTTCCAGTTTTCGGACAATACCACTGCCATCTGTATAAAGAAGGGCTCCAGTCGTGGACGTGGCGCCATAGCCTTTCAACATGACGCCATCTTTCACTACCAATGAAATTCCACCAACAGACGAATCAATGCTCAGGTAATACATATACACTTCGCTACCGAACTCTGCCTGTCCTGTGATGTCCAGATTGGCATTTTGTCCAGTGGTAAGATTCAGGTCAATGGCTCTGTTTTCTATATGATTGAAAGAAGCGGGCAGGGTTTTCTCCACCCACTTATTACCATCCCACATCCAGACACCATTGGGTGCAGAAGTAGGGATCAAATGAATGCCGGTACCCATAATCAAATCATGAGCAAGCGGTGAATCCACAATTAGATAAGCCCTTACCCATTGTGAAATCGTAGAATCCCACATCCAGATACCATTATGCGCGGCATAGGAAGGGAAAGGCATGAATCTAACAGGGTCAGTAGTTGTTCCCGTTCCTACTATTGTGAAGCTATCCGGCTTAATAGTTCCACCAGATGAAGGTCCCCATGTGCCATCGCCACGCAACACATCACTGGAACTACCCGTAAAACCAATACCTATCACATCACCGTTGGACAGGCGCACCATCAGAGAATCGGAAGAGGTTCGCGTTGCTGAGCCTGGCGCTACGAACCTGTCCAGTCGCATCGTTCCACCCACATGCAGGGTTTGTGCAGGAGATGCCACATTAATTCCCAGCTTATATTTCTTGCCCCCGGGACCTACAACAAATACATAATTATTGTTTACATACACGGAAGCAGTGGAATCATAGCCCCACACGAAAGTTCCCAGGCCGCCATTACGCATTCCTCTGCCCCCGACAAAAGAGTAGTCTCCCTCAGTAGAATTATTGGCACCACCAGGAATCACAGAAAAATTGCTAAACACAGAATTTTGTCTGCCCCCACCCACAAAGGAATATTTGCCGGCTTTGTTTTGTGCTCCACCAACTATGGCTCCTGCCGTGTCACTCACCTGATTCAACATACCTCCTCCGATGAAGGACGAATGCGCCTTTGCTTTATTAGATATGCCTCCGGCTACTACCGATGCTGGTCCACTGGCTGTATTACTGGCTCCACCGCCTACGAAAGAAGAGTGCCCACTGGCAGAGTCTGCCTGTCCGCCCCCCACTACAGCGAAAGGTGCCAGTGCTCTGTTTGCCGTGCCTGCAAGCACCCCAGCACCAGTATCCGTAGCAGTATTATTAATTCCTCCAACCACAGCAGATGAAACACCACTGGCAACGTTGACGCCGCCACTACCTACAAATGAGTATTTTCCACTCACGTTGCCCTGTCCACCTGCAACTACAGCCCCGGAATCTATGGCTTTGTTACCGACACCCCCTCCCACAAAGGCAAATGGCTTCGTGGCTATGTTTCTCATACCACCACCTATGAAAGACATGGGACCACTTGCAGTGTCCTGCAAACCAGCCCCTATTCCTGCTCCCAAACCAGATGCGACATTATCACCACCACCGCCCACGAATGAGCCATTACCACTGGCTATGTTGTTTTGTCCAAATGCAGCAGAGTAAGTTCCCACATTGGCATTATTCCATTGGGACCCCGAAACTTCTCCTGCACGAATTGCCGCTTTATTTGGGTTCCAGATAAATGCCGTCTTAGCACCTGCTGGAATAGTATCTCCAGAACCTGTTGTACCAACTGCATAAATCATTCCATCTCCTGTAATATGCAAAGTATATTGTGGAGTATTGGTATTGATACCCACGTCCCCCTGCGTATAAACATTATCAGTGATGGACGAAGGCTGTTGAGTAGTGCCCGCCTTATACCAATCATGGTCTTCGGAAATACTATCATTAGCAAGAATCCATTGAGTACCATCCCATTTAAGTATTTGCCCTGCTGCCGTACCATTAATCAAGCGAATGGCGTCGCCTGAAACACCCGTTCCTGTAACTGCTCCGCTGGTTACCGCGGTTTGCGTGCCCCAGTTATCTCCCGGTGCACTCTGCCATGTGCCATCACCTCGTAGGAATTTACTCGTATCATTGGGAAATGCCAGAATGGACAAATTGCCCTGATTATCGGATATAACAAGTGCCGGCAAACTTCCACCCGACGATAAAGAACTAATCCGTGCACTCCCTACCACATGGAAGGTCGCCCCAGGAGTTGCCGTACCTATTCCAACTCTGCCCGAAGAAGTAATATTCAACAAAACGGCACTACCGTGACTGATCATAAATATAGAATCCAGCCAACTGGCAGGGGTGTAAATATGAAAACGAGCCGCAGGTGTGGACGTACCAATACCCGTTCGCTGAGCATAAGTGACACTAAACAAAATCAGTGAAATCAACAATGTGAGCCCTGTAAAAACTTTTCTCCACATGGCACTTCATTTTCTGGTTTCAAAGGTATCGGAACAGTTACCCGAAAAACAAACCAATTTGGGTGTGAATCTTAAAAACAATATTGCTCTTAGGACCTCTGAACTTCGCATTGTTACAAGATTTTCTATTGTATCATTTTGATTTTTGTGTTTCGCGATCTGTATGAAACTGCCCTATTATAGCTTCTATTTGTTGAAGCCTTTCCCGAAGCATTTTATTTTCTTCCTGCAGTGCTTTAATTTGCTCACTTTGTTGTTTCAATATAGCAACTTGTTCTTCTTGACTTTTCAACTTCTTCTCTAAAGAAGCCAACCTTTCTCCATACTTTACAATCTCCTTCTGCTGACTATCTATCAACTCCTGTTGTGCCCTCACCACCACATGCAAAAAGCCTATGTATCCCTGTAGGTCAATCCCTTGTATGTTGCCATTGGCATCATATGCCATCACTTCGGTCGGAGTGCCCTCCTGTGCCATCACGCTTAAACGAACAGGTTCGTTTTCACTTCGCTTCCATGCATAGATTGGTAAAACTTTGAATTGTTGTAAATACCTAAACAGTGTTGTGTCTTTAAGCGTCCCAAGGACTATCTTTGTTTCCGGTGTAGAATAGGTGGTCCAGGCATCTGCTATTGGGTCTGGAGATGAATTCAGGGCAACCGTTAGCATGTTAGTTGGGCTCTGTACTCCAATACCCACTTTTCCGTCTGCTCTCCACGTCATAATAGGCCCAAATGACGATTGCACTTCACTTTCAATAGTTATATTGGTAAAGGCTTGGCCGGAAGCGTCAAAGTTTCCTCTAAAGGCAAAATCTGCTATATTATCATCTTCTGCACTCATTGTTATAATATTTACACCATTTTTAACTCCCAAATTTTTAATACATAACCGAGCATCCGGAAGCTTACATCCAATTCCCACAAGTATGGAATCTCCATATGGTCCTATTAAAAAAGCATTATCTGTAGTAATAGGAGATGTTGGTAATGTGTCACTATATCCGAAGATGAAGGTTCTGGAGCCTGAAGTTTGCATCATTTTGCCCATTACAACAGAGTAATATCCATTTATAATTTTATTTTTTTCGCCTCCTAGAATTACAGAACCCCGTGCGTCATTAATTGTGTCTGACGCAGAGATATAATTCCTTTTACCTCCTAATATAGAAGAATACCTTCCTTCTGTTCTATTAACATAACCACCACCCACTACAGAATAATTGCCGGCAGCTATGTTGTATGTCCCTCCAGAAACAACGGCATAATTACCACTGGCTGTGTCATGATCACCCCCACAAACAGTAGAATACAATCCACTGGCAGTATTATACCAACCGCCACTAACAGTAGCATAATCACTCGTAGCGCTATTATATCTTCCGCCTCCTATTGTAGTATAGTACCCACTGGCTGTATCTCCTTCCCCACCACTAACAGTAGCATACAATCCAGTAGCTGAGTTTTTAGTGCCTCCTCCTATGAAGGCATACTGTCCTGCTGCATTATTTTCTATACCGCCACTGACTGTTGCTCCTATCTGACTCGCCAAATTAGTAAGTCCTCCTCCAATAGTACTAAATTTAGCAGTCGCTTTATTCTTTTTACCACCACTTACTACAGCGGATGTGTCTTTAGCTCTATTTTGATAGCCACCCCCTATAGTAGTTGAGTATCCCGTTGCTGAATTTCCATATCCTCCACCAACTGTGCTTCCCCATGCACTGGCAGTATCATAATATCCGCCACCTACAGCACTTCCCCATCCACTACTAATATTTAATCCTCCTCCAGCAACCGTGCTATAGTTGGCACTTGCCTTGTTCTCCGTTCCACCTCCGATAGTACTATATGTTCCACTTGCATAATTAGCATCCCCCCCACTAATCGTAGCATATGCTCCACTTGCTGTGTTATATCGTCCCCCACCAATTACTGCAATCAATCCACTGGCTACGTTAGAATCCCCTCCACAAACGGTGCCAAATGCCCCACTGACTACATGATTCCTGCCCCCTCCTATGACAGAATACTGTTTTTGGGCTTTGTTATTCATTCCTCCAGCAACAACAGATGCAGTGTCTCTACTAACATTGCTATAGCCGCCTCCTACGGTAGCATACCATCCAATGGCACTATTCCTATAACCACCTCCTACAGTGCTATATATACCTTTTGCTACATTGAACCTACCACCACTTACGGTAGATGCGGTATCAGTAGCTTTGTTTCCATATCCACCCCCAATGGCACTATATTCGCCTGTTGCTGTATCTTCACGACCTCCAGCAATGGCACTGTATTGTCCACTTGCTACACTATAATAACCGCCTCCTATAGCTGCATAATGACCATTGACTTTGTTTCCTTCTCCACCTGCTATAGTGGCACTAAGTCCCCCAACAGTATTTAAGTCTCCTCCTCCTATCACTGCCGTTGCTGTGCTAATGCTATTATTTTTTCCTCCTCCTATTACAGAATGATAGCCTGTCACTTTGTTATTGGCTCCTCCACATACTGTAGAAAATTGTCCTGTTACGGTATTGTATTCCCCTCCACTAATGACTGCAGATCTATTACGTGCTACATTGTTATACCCAAATGCAACAGAATAAAGCCCTATACTGTCATTGTCCCATTGAGCATTTAAAACCTCGCCTGCTCGTATGGCTGCTTTATTAGGATTCCAAATAAACGCTGTCTTGGCTCCCTGCGGTACTGTATCTCCAGAGCCAGATGTTCCTTCGGCATATATCATCCCATCATTTGCAAGATGCAAGCGATAACTGGGGTTATTAGTGCCTATGCCCACTTTTCCCTGCGTATACTTATTATCGTTTATACTTGTTGGAGCTGACGTTGTACCTGCTTTATACCAGTCATGGTCTGAACCTCCACCACCGCTTATAGTCCCCCATGTCATATCTCCCCTTAGCACCTTTGTAGAATCGTTGGGACTTTCCAGTTTCCTCACTATGCCGCTGCCATCGGTATACAATAATGCACCTGTTGAAGAAGTTGCTGAATATCCACTCAAAACAACCCCCTGGCTAATTCGTAACGATACACCCCCTATATTACCACCTATGTCCAGATAATACATACTTACCTCATCTCCAAATTCACTTTTACCCGTTATGTCTATCCCCGCATTCTGTCCAGTAGCAAAATTTAAATCCCTGGTCCTGTTCTCTATGTGGTCATTCGCGCCGGGAAGCGTATGGGGGACCCATTTACTTCCATCCCACTTCCACACTGTATTCGTCCCTCCAGGAGAAACTATGTGTAGCGGTGTTCCACTTAACAAATCGTGACTTAGTGGTGAGTCCACCTTAAACGGTACAGACTGCCATTGTATATTTGCAGAGTCCCACATCCATATCACATATGGACCCCACGTAGGATCCACCTTAAAACCTATAACATTACCAGTAGTACCGTCCCCATCTATTGTCCATCCATCGGTTATTGCCACCTGACTGCCCCAATTGTCGCCTCCACCTACACTGTCATTTGCCAACACCCATTGACTGCCATCCCACTTCAACACCTGTCCACTTGACGTCCCATTTATCAACCGTATAGCATCCCCGCTCACTCCAGTGCCAGTCACAGCTCCGCTCGTCACCGCAACCTGACCGCCCCAGTTGTCCCCTACACTATCATTCGCTAATACCCATTTCGTACCATCCCACTTCCATACCTGGCCCGCACCCGTGCCACTCTGAAACGTTATAGGACTTCCACTCGTACCATCCCCTACCACTGGGCCACTGGTCTGGGCTACCTGACTGCCCCAATTGTCTCCTCCACCTACACTGTCATTTGCCAACACCCATTGACTGCCATCCCACTTCAACACCTGTCCACTCGCAGTCCCATTTATCAACCGTATAGCATCCCCGCTCACTCCAG
>WFXT01000136.1 GCA_015490475.1 Bacteroidota bacterium | reverse complement strand
GGTCTGTTCAAGAAGCCCTAAGAAAAAATTAGAATTCTGTATTAACAAAAGGAAATCTTTTCCTGAAATACTCCTTAATGGCTTCACTCTGGGCTCCCAAATACTCATCCATTGTTTTAAACCAGCCTTTATGTAGGGAAATGATTGCACTACGATTCCATGGATGGACTCTCACTTCTATCAATGACTTCAAGGTATCAATTCCTGCCTTTACAAGTTGTGTATCACCAGTCTTAATGAGCGTTTCCATGTATAAGTGAAACCACGACCATATCCAGTAGTCATGAGCAAAATGCCACAGCCCCGTATTCAACCATTCAAAAACATCTGGTTGGTTATAGAAATACTCAGAGACTAACTCCAGAGCATTATCCCATATAATTCTTGAAGTGTCAGAATAGGACCATTGTTTGAGAGCACCCCATGCACCGGTGGTATCTTCTCGTGCCCACTTAGATAACCACTGTGCCTTAACAGAAGGATACTTCTCTTTATAGAACATATCTTTCGCAAAATCTTTGTCCACTGGACTTAATAAAGATACAGCAGTTCTCCTGACCTGATAAGAGACATCGTTAATTGCTATTTCTCTCAATGTATCCTGAAAAGCCTTTTTGATATGAGTAATTCTATTTTTTATCCTATTAATTACACGCAAACCAACAACCCTATTAAAATACAGAGGGTCTGATAGCACCGCTCGCAATAAGGTAACCGCAGTTGCAGAATCGTACGCAAACGATTTGTCCCACTTTACAAGACTCCTCATAACTTGCCTTCTGGCTATAGCAGGTAATTCTTTGTCCTTTAGAATCTCCATCTTCCATTCAACGGGCATAGAATGATAAATTTCCCCTACCAGAAGGCGTTGTGGGTCCAGCATCGCATAAATGACCGAATCATTAACCGGAATAGAAATCATTGCCATAGTATCTGCGGGAATGCTTACATCAAGTTTTATAGTTTGTTTGATTGTCTTTATTATCAACGGCAGTTTAAGACTCCACGGCTCAACGTTCTTGGGAACTGTTGATTGTTTGATTTTAAGGACCAGCAGTGAATCTGTTGCATGATAAGATACATCAAGCACTGGATGCCCTTCTTTATAATACCAATCCATAAAAAACGGCCTCCAGTCAAGACCCGTTACCTCCTCAAAAGCAAGTCTTAAATGCTCTGTTTCGGCACTGCTATACTCTCTTGACTTAAGATAATATGAAAGGGACGAAAAGAAAGCAGAATCTCCTGCCAGATATCTCAGATAGTGAAGTATGGCTCCCCCTTTGTTATAGGAATGAGAGTCGAACATGTCATCTCCCTGCTCGTAATAGAAAAATACAAGCGGTCTGGTATATCCATATCTTGACTTAGCATTGAATATGTATCCTCTGAGAGATTGTTCCCTTGCCACATCGGCACTGTCCCTGCCATACTTATACTCTGCCCACAGATATTCGCCATAATCTGCGAAGGATTCATTAAGTGTCAGATGAGCCCACGATTCACAGGAAACAAGGTCTCCAAACCAGTGGTGAACCAACTCGTGAGCCACCACAGGTTCTATAGAAGTCTCCATAAGATCTGTTTCTGTCTTAAATGCACTTGCTCCAAACAGGACAGATGTAGTGTTTTCCATCGCTCCAGCAGTGAAGTGATACACTCCCACTTGCGAATATTTATCCCATGGAAAAGGATACTTAAATAGACGAGAGAAATATGTTAGCATTTCACATGTATTAGGAAAGATGCGTTTTGCGTTGCGAGCATATCGGCGAAACAGATAATAACTCACTTCTTTGCCGTGCCACGTAGAGTCTTTCACAATTTGATATGGACCAATAGCAACAAAAATCAGGTATGAAGCGTGTGGTTTATCTTGAGCCCAGCAGTCTGTCCGTGTGCCATCCGGATTGGTCTGTGTCCATTGCAGAGTACCATTGCTAAGGGTAACAAAAGTGGTATCATCAACAGTTATACATATATGTTGTGTCAGATGTTGATTAGGCTTGTCTATTAAAGGAAGCCACCATGAGTTCCATTCTGTCTCACCTTGTGTCCATGCATGTGGTGGCATTAAAGGGTCTTTACCTTCAGGATTGATAAAATAAAACCCTCTGTCTCCTGCTACTGCCCTCCCCGCACTATCCACAGGTGAAAAGTTATTACTATACTGGATCTTAATAACAAGAGTGTCATTTTGATTAAATACTTGGTCAAAATAAAACTTGATATGTCTGCCATCATATACGTATTCAAAAGATATTCCTTTAGGGTTCACAATCTCTATCGTATCAATATCAAACTGTCTAGCATCAAGAACTAATGAATCCATGGGATAGAAATGAGTAACCAGTGTCAAGGTTGCTTCTCCATAGAGGTCCTGTGTCCTAAAAACAGGATGAATTTTCGCATCAATGTGGATAAGTCGCCATAATAAAGGGGCAGTGCTTTGATAATTGCTCTTATCATATTCCACACTGTCTATTGAAGGCGGATGCACAACTATTGAGAATTCCGGCTCTTGAGTCTTCTTAAGAACACTGCAATGCCACAGGGTCAACACCCCAACACCTGTTAGAACCCACTTTCTGGTCACGCAAAAACTTTTTTAAGTGTGTTTAACAGTATTTCCTTTAACACAGTAACATCTTCCTCTGAAATAGTTAAAGGTGGCCTAAACCTTATAGATTTAGTGCCAGATTGTAATAACAGAGCACCTTCATCAAGAGCCGTGCTAATCACTTTATTTCTTAGTTCTGTGGAAGGTAAATCAAATGCAATAAATGTTCCCCGCCCCCTTATGTTGCTCAAAGGAAATTCTTGAGCCAATTCAAAAAGTACATCCATTATCTTCTTACCAATCTTGGCATTATGTTCCACCAGATTTAATTCCTCTATAGTCTGTAGTATCTTGGTTGCCCTGACCATATCAACCAATGAACCTCCCCACGTGGAATTTATTCGTCCTTTAACATGAAAAACGTTATCAGGAACTTCGTCCACGCGTTCCGAAACCATTATTCCACAGACTTGCATCTTTTTCCCAAAAGCAATTATATCTGGCGAAACTCCGAAATGCTGATGACACCAGAACTTCCCGGTTGCTGCCACTCCCGTTTGAACCTCATCAAATATTAACATTGCCTCATTCTCATCTGCCAACTCACGTAAGGCTTTGAAAAATTCTGGTCTAAAATGATTGTCTCCCCCCTCACCCTGAATAGGCTCAATTATAATGGCACAGATGTCATCTTTATTCTGTCTGAATGCCTCCTTCATCTCTTCAATTGCCTGTCTTTCAAGTTTTTCAACCTCTTCCAGGTGGTCCTCTAAAGGAAACGTTATCTTGGGATTGGTAATCCTTGGCCAATTGAACTTAGCGAAATATTGCGTTTTTTCAGGCGTTGTGTTGGTTAGTGATAGCGTATATCCACTTCTGCCATGGAAGGCTTCTCTAAAATGCATCACTTGATGTCCCCGTTCTGTTCGATAACCCTTTTTAAAATTTTTCCTGACCTTCCAATCCATTGCCACTTTTAAAGCGTTCTCAACAGCAAGGGCTCCCCCAGAAATAAAGAATAAGTATTTAAAACCCTCTGGCAGGGCAACACGTTCAAGCGTTTCAAGGAAAGTAGCCATCTGCACAGTATAGAAATCGGAATTAGAAGGATTTGTTAGAGCTGCAATCTCTAAATGCTTTCTGAATTCAGGGTCTTCATAGGCTTCATGATTATGACCAAGAGCCAGAGTTGCAAAAAATCCAAACATATCAAGGATTTGACGTCCTGTAATGGCGTCATACAGATACGTTCCTTTACTCTTTTCCAGATCAGGGATTATTCTGTAACCTTCAATAAGCATGTGTCTGCCAACAACTTCAAGAACTCTTTCCGGCGGAACAGTAATGCGATATGCCATACTATCAAAGCATTTTATACGGCTAAGTTACACCGTTTGACTTTAGAATGCACAATTGAACCTAACATACGATAATCCCATATCACCGTTTTCTCACTCACTCTTCTTCCTTCATATAAGGATTCTTATAGGGTTTAGAATAGCTATTTGTTTTCTTTTTTGCAGGCACTGTAGGGACCCCTTTATCCTGTATCACAATTGTGGAATCTGTTTTTCTAACCTTATAGTAATTATTAGTCTGATGCTTGACTGAATCCAATGTTAATTTATTGAGAACAGGGACCTGCTTTGATGTAGTTAAAACATTTTGTTGTGCCTTTAGATAATGCACACTGACCATTAAAATGGCCCCCACCAAAATAATTTTCCCTTTCATATTGTGCTCATTTCACAACTTGAACAAGCATTGTTGCCGCACCATAATAAGAACTAGCCCACACCTTAGGGTAGCACCCCCCACTACTGCGTCCTGAATCATACCAACCATATAAGTCAAATGTATATGTTCCCGTGGTATTTATAGAGATTAGCGCAACTATATTAAACTTGTCTCCGTCATTCTCATGATTAGGTCCGAATGTCTGTGTATAATAGTGTACTGTTTCTTCATCGTACCCTCCAACCATTGTAGCACCTCCCGTGGGACCAGTAATGTTAATATAGAACAATCCTGTACTTCGTCCACAGTCTTGATAGTTAGCAGACGAACAATTAGCAGGGTCATTGGTTGGATTCATTGCTCCTGTAGCCCATATTATCACGGTGTCTCCTGCATTTAGTGATAGAGTAGGACCACTTATAATCAAATGCCCTGGCAATGATGTGCTCGTTAAGCATACATTATTAGGCGCTTCTGCCGCCCAAAATGTTGAAGAAGAAACATTTTGCCAGATTGGTGGCACACCAGGACCCTGTGACACAAGCACTTGACCTGCATTTCCGGCATTACCTCCTGGCATTAAGGCTCCCGAAAACTGAATGTTTCCTGCCACATCAAGCTTTTGTGTTGGCGAGGCAGTGCCGATACCAACATTGACGCCATCTTCATAAATGATTGTATTACACAGGTCTGTTCCTGTCC
>WFXT01000135.1 GCA_015490475.1 Bacteroidota bacterium | reverse complement strand
AATGATACTACAAATCCCAATGGTTCCGTTGATAACATTGCAGGTGTTTGTGATGCTAACAAGCAGGTTTTTGGTATGATGCCCCATCCAGAACGAAGCTCGGAAACCATAATAGGTAATGCAGATGGCTTGGCAATATTTAAAAGCATTGTGCAATGGTCACAAAGATAAAAGATATTGCCATTCTTTGTCTTGCGATAACTTCACTGTATGCACAGGTTTATGACCCTGTGGATTGGGCAGTGGAAGTTAAGCGAAATGAAGACATAGCAGAACTTCACTTTTATGGTTCAATAGAAGAGGGATGGCATATCTACGGTACTGAAGTTAAAGAAGGAGGACCTCAAGCAACGGTCTTGGAAATAGAAGAATTACAGGATGCTACATTGACACATTCCCTCAAATTTATTAGTAAGACATATACTAAATACGACCCTTATTTTGAAATGGATGTTACACTTGCTGATGATACTGCTCATCTTGTTGCCACTTTTAAGTTGACAGGAAATAAGCCTTTTTTGAGAGGCACATTCATTTATATGACTTGCGATACTGCAAATTGCCTTCCTCCTGAGTATATTACTATTGCCTTGCCTTTGGATAAAGATACTTTCTTCCGTCTGGATGCTGTTTCTGAGGAACCTTTTGCAGAAAGTAATATAGGTTACAAGGATGCCTCTCTCACGGAAACAAATAAATCCACGTTTGACAAGGCGGTTGAGGCGCACGGGCATGATAAAAAAGATTCCATGTCCCTTTGGGCTATTTTCGTTGCCGGGTTTATCGGTGGATTGCTTGCCCTCCTAACTCCCTGTGTTTTTCCTATGATTCCGCTGACTGTTAGCTATTTTACGAAAAGGGAAGGGGGCAAGAAGGGAATAATAGAGGCTATTTTCTATGGTCTGGCAATAATAGTCCTTTATGTTTCGCTTGGGGTTGTGGTTACTAAATTGTTTGGGGCGGATGTAATGAACAAGATGGCAAGTAGTGCCTTTTTAAATCTGCTTTTCTTCGTTCTATTTGTAATATTCGCTATTTCTTTTTTCGGAGCTTTTGAAATCCGATTACCATCCAGTTGGGCAACAGCTACTGACAGATTAGCAAGTAAAACAGGAGGCATAATAGGAATTTTCTTCATGGCATTTACCTTAGCTATTGTGTCTTTTTCTTGCACTGGACCTATCATTGGCACTTTGTTAGTTCAGGCTGCTATTAGTGGAGAAACATGGGGACCGACGGTTGGAATGCTTGGCTTTGCCCTTGCCCTTGCTCTACCTTTCACATTTTTTGCTATGTTCCCGGGTGTATTACAAAGCCTTCCTAAGTCAGGGATGTGGATGAATACGGTCAAGGTGTCATTGGGTTTTATAGAATTAGCACTGGCTCTTAAATTCCTATCCAATGTTGATCTTGCCTATAGATGGGGGGTTCTTAACAGAGAAATTTTTCTCTCAATATGGATAGTAATTTTTGCGACATGGGGACTATTCCTTCTGGGATTGGTTAAAATCAAGGATACTGATTCCGGTCCTATAGGCATAACAAGGTTGCTGTTCGGCATGTTAGTACTCGGATTTGCTATATACATGCTTCCGGGATTGTGGGGAGCACCTCTTAAAGTACTAAGTGGTTTAGCTCCGCCCGATTTTTATAAAGAGTGGAAACATCAGGAAGATTTGCTCATGAAAATTCAGACGAAATTAGCTTCCTACAAGTTTTTGCCTGCAGAAGATGATTCGGAAGGAATCGCTTCTAATTATCCCCCTCCTGAAAGTTGTGCTCAAAACTTACCCTGCTACCACGATTTTGAACATGCTGTTGCAGCATCAAAGGCAACTAATAGACCTATTCTCATAGACTTTACTGGTTGGACATGTGTTAATTGCAGAAAGATGGAAGAACACGTGTGGAGTGATAGAGAAATATGGCGTATGCTGGCTCAGGACTATGTGTTGGCGTCTTTGTATGTTGATGAGCGTACTCCTTTGCCCCCAGAAAAACAATATCGTTCGCCACGAACGGGTAAAATGATAACTACTGTTGGAGAGCGCTGGACAGATATGCAAATAACCATGTTTGGTAGTAATTCGCAACCGTTTTATGTAATTATTGCGCCTGATAGTACTGTATTGGTACCTCCAATTGGTTATACACCAGATGTTGAACAATTCAAAGCATTCCTTGAGGAGGGATTGAGAAAATGGAATGAATATATTGGGCAAAGGGAAAAGCAAGAAAAGCAAGAGAAGAAGACAGAAGGAGATTTATCCTCTGAGTCTGAGCAAGAACAATTAGATTTTACTTGGTAGTATGGGAATGTATCCAAGAGTCATCATAACAAAGAAAGAAATTGTAGAACGCAAGCATCCTTGGTTATTTAGCCAAGCAGTTAAACCATTAGATGAGATACATGAAGGAGACCGTGTTGTTGTTCTTGACCAGTCACGTCAGCCAATAGCAATGGGACACTATCACAATGGAACAATTCGGGTTAAAGTATTTCATTGGGGCAAACCGATAGAAATAAACGAGGAATTTTGGTTTGAAAAGTTAAAAAAGTCTTTCAGGAAGAGACTTCTTCTTGGCATTCCTAGTCATACTAATGCATTTAGAATAGTTCACGGGGAGGCAGACCTGTTCCCCGGTTTAACAATGGATTATTACAACGGTGTTGTGTCTATCGGTGTTTATTCAGAGGGTATGTGGAGTGAGTTGAGTTTGATTGTTTCTGCCATCAAACGACTCTTGAAGGAAGATGTGAAGGCTATATATGCTCGTAAGCATACAGGCAAAACGGTCATTTCTCAGTTGTTGGATGGTAATGCTGAAAATCCGATTATTTGCGAGGAACATTCAATAAAGTTTCTCGTTGACTGGAAGCATGGGCAAAAAACAGGGCATTTTTTAGACCAGCGAGATAACAGATTATTGGTTAGGAAGTATGCTAAAGGTAAGGTCCTTGACCTATTCTCTTATTCTGGCGGATTTTCCCTTAATGCTTTGGCTGGAAAGGCAAAATCTATTACCTTGGTGGATTCCTCTGAAAGGGCGCTAGAGCTGGCAAAAGAAAACATTAGGCTTAATTTTCCTGATGCTAATGTGGAATTGATAAAGGCAGATGTCTTTGACTTCTTAAATGAGACTAATGAGCGGTGGGACACTATAATATGTGACCCGCCCGCATTTACTAAACATGTTAGAACCCTTCCACAAGCTGTTAGGGCTTATACAAAGCTTAATAAAAACGTATTGCTTAAATTGAGCAAAGACGGATATTTGTTTACATTCAGTTGCTCTCAGGTAGTCGTTCCAGAACTATTTAGGAAAATACTATTTTGGGCATCCCAGCAGGCACAAAAAAACACATTAATCGTTAAATATATGCATCAATCTATGGACCATCCAGAAAGCGTATTCCATCCCGAAGGACTTTATCTAAAGGGAATATTTGCTGTTATTGATTAATGTGTTGTAATTGGGAAATCTTCAAAGATTTTGGTTTATATAAGAAAGGATGATATATTTACAGAAAAAAGCAGTGCAAACATTATTTATGTCACTGAGGTTTTGGGGAGCGCTTTCTACCATATTATTCCTAACAACATGCAAGAAAGACAAATGGCCCAGCGGACCCTCCAGAATGGATTCTGTTTATGTATATTCTGATACTGACACATGTAAAGATATTAAAGGACTTCCCATCAATTGCTTTTCCCATGAAGGCAACATTATTACAACATCTGACACTTTCTTGATGCAAGAAGGAGAATGTATTTGGTTTGGAAATTGTTCGGACCAGGAATTTACGCCAATATATAGAGTTTGCTTACGTTCTATCTATGACTACAGGGTGCCTGATACTGCAATGTGCAGGGCAGATTCATTACCCCTTTGTTGCCCTGATGATTATTTTGAGGCTCCCTCCATGTGTTGGAAATATTACCCTTATCCAGATGATTTCTGGGATGTGGTTGGTGGACCAGATAAACCTATTGATGTTGCGGTGGTATCATTCAGGGCTGTAGCATATTGCTATTTGAGGCAAGGTTTTGTATATAGTGCTGTACTGTTTGGTAATACCAGAAACCTTTCACATCCCGATTCTCTTCCTAATTTTTCTTGCGATTCATACCTTGCATATTATGATACCACAGGTTGCAGGAGGTTGCCTGTCGGAGAATGTGTTCTGGAAGTAAAAGATGTTGTTCCACGCCCCGATTCCGTTCAACAGGCTACGACAGACTATCATAGCATGTCTCAGAGAATTACCTGTTGCACCGGGGCTTATTCTCCTTCCCTGCTAAATGTAACACCGAAGGCAAAGGTGGTTTTGAGTTGTAATCAATGAGCTAATTTGCTCACATTTCGTTTGAGTCATTTGTAATATGTTTGTAATCAAAGCATGGAAGAATGTTTTTAATTTCTTTACCTGGAGGTGGTGAATGGCTGTTAATATTCCTTGCCATTCTCTTGTTGTTCGGAGGTAAAAAGATTCCCGAATTAATGCGAGGTATTGGACGTGGCATTCGGGAGTTCAGGGCAGCACGGGACGCCGTTGAGGAAGAAATCAAAAAAGGAATGGAGGAAGCAGAAGAGGAAGATAAGAAAGAAAAAATTGAAGCCCCCAAACCACTTCCATCTAAAACAACCGAACCAAAAAGCTCATGAGCAAGTTTAAGGTTTTTCCTTCATTGTGGAGGTGGCTTGAGGAGCGAGGTCCCAAAGCACCAAATTCTGCTGTTAATATAGCATTGCGACGGATAGAGGAATATAAGCACTTGAATGCTTTTATTGACGTTTGGGCTGATGAGGCTCGCGAAGCTGCCGAAAAACTCGCTTCAGAAAAGAAGAAGAAGCCTCTGCATGGAATGGTTATTGGAGTTAAGGATAATATTGCTGTTGCAGGAAAACCTTTAACTGCCGCTAGTAAAATTTTGCAGGGCTATAAATCCCCCTTTTCTGCTACCGTGGTAGAAAGACTTCAAAAGGCAGGAGCAATATTTATTGGCAGGAATAATTGCGATGAATTTGCAATGGGCAGCGCTAACGAATATTCCTATTATGGACCTGTTAAGAATCCATATAATCCAGAACTCGTTCCTGGAGGCTCTTCGGGAGGCAGTGCCGTTGCTGTGGCAACAGGACAGGTAATGGTGGCATTGGGCTCAGACACAGGGGGCTCGGTTCGTCAGCCTGCTGCATATTGTGGTGTAATAGGTTATAAACCAACTTATGGATTGCTTTCACGATATGGACTTATTGCCTTTGCCTCTTCCCTTGACCAGATAGGTATTATTGCCAATAGTGTTGAGGATATCGCAGCTGTAATGAGTGTTGCTGCCGGTCATGACCCTAAGGATGCCACTTCTGCCCCTTTTCCTGTGCCCAACTTCGTAGAAGAAATAATTGACGCTAAACAGCGAAAGTTCAAAATAGGAGTAATCAAGGAGACTATTGAACATAAGGATTTGCATCCAGATATGGCTTCCGCAATGGAAAAATGGATTTCTATACTTTCTAAAAAGGGACATATTTTGGAATATACATCTTTGCCTTTGCTGGATTATGTCGTTCCCATGTATCAAATCATTGCTACAGCAGAAGCATCCACTAATCTGGCTCGCTATGACGGAGTTCGGTATGGATATAGAGCAGAAGCCAATACCCTTGAAGAGATGTATATTAGGACCCGCACGGAAGGATTCGGACCAGAGGTGAAACGACGTATCATGATGGGAACTTTTGTTCTGAGTAGTGGTTTCTACGATGCTTACTATATGAGAGCCTTGAAGGCACGCCGATTATTGGTTAACTATATTAGCGACCTGTTCAAAAAATATGACCTGTTGATGTTGCCCACTACGCCAGCGCCTGCCTTTCCAATCGGTTCCTTTGCTCAACGACCAGTGGAAATGTACCTCGTTGACGTCTTTACTGTTATTGCCAATCTTGCAGGAATTCCTGCTATTTCATTGCCTTTGGCATGGTCCCGTGAAGGACTACCCCTTGGGATTCAATTTATGGCAAAGGCTTTTGACGACGCTAAACTTCTTTCTTTTAGTGCTTCGTTATTCAATTAATGAAAGTGTTGTTTTTTTGCTATAAAAATAATCGTTGTGCAGAGGTGGATTAACCATTTCATGTTAATCTTATTAGGACTTGTAACGTGGCAAGGTGTTGCTCAACGTGGAGTTAAACAACTTCCACAGGACCATGAACAGTTCATTAAAGAACTCAAAACATCCCTTATTGAAACAGAACAAAAGACTTTAAAACAACTTGCTAAGGATTTTTCTAAATTCTGGGAAGAAAAGGCTGATTCAACAGTCAAAGATGTAATAATTTCCAATGTTAACAAGCTTCTTGCCGCCCGCCTTAGATTGTCGCCACATATTAGGTATTATCTTGAAGCAACTTTACTAAATTTTGCGGATACCTCAGTGGTATCGCCTTCCTTTTTCTTTGAATGGAACAAAATGCTTGAATCTCTTTTGGCAGTGAAAAAGATTTCCCCAAAACGACGCAAGGGAATTGACAATTTCCTTGAATTTATCAGATACTTTGTTGAGGATAGATCCCTGTTTGTTGCCGCTGGGCACCGATGGAGAATTGCAACCACTAACATTAAAATGAAAACCAAAGGTGATACGGTAATAGTTAGTGTGCCCAAAACCATTCTTGAAGGCGTTGCCATTAATGACACATTCAGATTATACAACACAGAAGGGGTGTTTAATACATGGTCCAAGAAATGGCAATGTAGTGGTGGTGAGGTACGGTGGAAACAATATCCCAGAGAAAAGGTCAGAATTGAGTTGCCGCCATTTGAATTTTCTATGGAGCGTTCTCGTTTTTCCGTTGATTCCGCGGTATTTATAAATAAGTTCTATTTTGATGAACCTATTCTTGGACTTTTCCAGCAACGATTAGAACCATTAACGGCACCCCCAGAAAAAGTTGATACGCTTATATACCAGAGGAAAACATATCCGAGATTTTATTCTTACGATACAAGTTATGTGATTAAATTGTCAGCAATAGCGACATACAAAGGACCTGTTGGAATGAAAGGCAATAGAATAGTGGGTGCAAACCTTAACAAAAAAAGTAAATCAACCATTACTATTACTAAAGACGGAAAGCCATTTATTATTTCAAGAGGGCATGAATTTATTTTTAGACCAGAAGAGGAGGTCAAAGGAGATAAGACATTTACAGTAATCAGGGTTAGTGACACAGATAGCATATATCATCCCGGGGCTTTCCTTAAGTATATGATTCGTGAAGGGAAAGTTATGCTTATTAGGGGAGAGGAGGGCATTCGTGGTGCCCCCTTCACCAGTAGCTTCCACAAAATGGAAATGAAACCTCATGCTTTAACTTGGGTGGTTGGCACAGACACAATATATCTTGAAATGCTATGGGGAGTAGGCAAACTGGAGGCTGTTATTAACTCTGTTAACTACTATGATGAAGAGTTGTTTACTGAATATGCTAAGGTAACTGACTATCATCCTGCTGCCAGATTGGGACGCTATGTTATGGAAAACGGATATTATGAACTTACGGAGGAAGAAGTGAGAGACATTTGGAATCCGAGACTTTCCCTTAGAGCCATTCGGCCAGTGCTCTATAACATGGTTCGTGATGGCTTTATTGATTACGATGACGAAGCCGGAATTATTAGAGTTAGGGAAAAACTGATTTTCTATACTAAGGCTGCTCAGGGACGTGTTGACTATGACCACCTATATATACCCCTCGTTGATAAAGACCGCTACTATGGATTTATCAATCTGGCAAATATGGAGTTGAAAGGGCAAGGTGCTAAAATGGTTATTTTGAGCAAGAGACAAAATGCCGTGCTGTATCCAGAAGGAGGGGAAGTAACTATCCACTACAACAGGGATATAACTCTTGATAGTGCAAGATTTCAACTTGGGCGATTCCTTGTCTTCTGGAATAAAGGATGTTATTTTGACTATGAAAAATTCACCGTTGATGTAGATGAAGTGGATTCTCTAAGACTGACAATCCCCACTGGCGAGTATGATATTTATGGTAGAGAAGTGATGGTTCCTGTTAAGTCTGTTATTGAAGATTTGAGTCTCATAGCCTATATTGATGCCCCATTTAATAAATCAGGAAGACATAAACTTTTGCAATATCCTATAATCAAGTCAAAGGACTATTCTTATGTGTATTATGAAAGACCAGAAATCCAGAACAAGGCATATAAGCGTGAAAACTTCTATTTCAGATTAGATCCATTTGTCTTTGACAGCATAAATGCTTTTGACCCTAAAGCCATAGCCTTTGATGGCGTATTCGTTTCTGCTAACATATTCCCTGAGATAAGAACAAAACTTATTTTGAGACCTGACACTTCCCTCGGAATATATGAACAAACGCCAGAAGAGGGATATCCTATCTATGCAGGCAAAGGAACCTATGTTGGAACAATTGATATGAGCCATCATGGTCTTTGGGGAACTAATGACGAAGTTTATTTCTCAACAGCAACGCTTAATGCAGACAGTGTCCTTTTTCTGCCTGAAGAGATGAGAACTATCGCTCAAGAGTTGGCTATAGAGCCAGAAAAAGGTTTTCCTCAAGTTTCAGGAAAAGATATTCAAACAGTGTGGAGACCCTATGCTGACACTATGGCTCTGACAACAACGTCGTCACCATTTTCTATGTATGACCAGCAAGTTACTATGAGTGGAACTCTATATATGGGAGAATCCTATCTGGATGGATGTGGGGAACTTGATGTTTTTGAAGCCTATATGCGATCTTGTTCTTTCCATTTCAGAACGACTGATTTCTCTGCAGACACAGCATATGTGTCCTTTGAAGGAACGACGGTTGACACTCTTGCTCTTGAAGTATCTGCCACGCGCGTTAATATGGACATGGCTCATCGCAAAGGGACATTTATGGCTTATGGAGACAGCCTTATAACAAGATTTCCTTACAATAAATATGTAACAAATCTGGATGCTTTTGATTGGTTCGTGGACGCTCACGAAATGCATTTCTATTCGCAAGAAGGAGACTCTGCACTTTTCCTTTCTGTTAATCCTGCACAGGATTCCCTTAATTTCAAAGGATTTAAAGCAAAATTCTATCTTGACAGTATGCTTCTCACAGTTGAAGGAATTCCATACATAAGAGTTGCAGATGCTTTTGTGTATCCGTATCAGGGCATTGCCCAAATTGAAGGAGGAGCGGTTATGAGACCATTGAAAAATTCTGAAATCAGAGCAGACACGATTCATAAATATCATCGCTTTTACAATGCTACTACTCATATTTATTCCCGCCTTCGCTTCAGAGCAACGGGATTACTTGACTATGTTGATAAAACGGGACGGTCACAAGCAGTTAAATTGGACAGCATATATGTGAGAATATTTGATAGCCTTGACCAGAACGGCAATGTAGTATGGAAGAAATATGTAACCTTTGCTGATGGATACATTCCAGAAGAACAAAACTTTACTCTGAACCCCGGGATTTTTTATCGTGGAAAGGTGCGTGTTTATGCACCCCTGAAACAATTGCACTTTAACGGATATGCACGTCTTGACCTTAAAAATCAATATGTTATAACACAATGGTTTTCCGTAAATGACACCTTGAAGCCAGATTCTATGTACATTTCTGTGGTTGGTTCCCGCAACCCAGCAGGACAATATGTTTATGCAGGATGGCACATATATCTCATAGATTACACAATGTATCCTTCAGTGATGCGTGCCAAAAGGGAACCCAATGACCATGACATATTTGTAGGAAAAGATGCTTTGACTTATGATCCCGATGCTGGAATAGTGACAGTAACTCATCATGACAGGTTCTATAAGCTAACAAAACGAGGACCGTGGTTCCAATATAACGATAAAACAGGCACTATTGAAGTTGAAGGTCCCTTTGAAATTTTCCGTCAGTTGGGACTGTTTGAGGTCAAAGCAGCAGGATATGGAACGCATTCCCTTGACACTCCAGCATTTGATATGAATCTTACCATTGCTATTGATATGCCCCTTAACAAAAAAGTTGTTGATAAACTCTATGATTTCGTTAAAGCCAATTCATTTGAATACATGGACATTAACTACAATGATGCCAATGTACAAACAGGATTTATAAACCTCTTGCCAGAAGATGAAGTAACAAAATTCATTGATGAAACAGAAATTCAAGGATTCTATACACCATCTACAAAAGTATTGCCCCATGTTATTGTTCTAACTAACGTTCAACTTCATTGGGACCCAATTAGAAAATTATTCTACCACATGGGACCTGTAGGCATTGTATCAATAAACGGAGAACCTGTGCACAAAATGGTCCCCGCTTATATACAAATAGTGAAAAAACGTTCAGGAGACTATTTTCAGGCATTCTTTGACCTTGGTTATGAATGGCTTTTCTTGAGATACAGGACCAATAATCTGGAAATCGCCGCATCTACCAATGAAATACGAGAAACCATCCTTTCCCTTAAGAAGAAAGAGCGCAAGATAAAAGACCCAGAAACAAAACGAATCTTCCAACTTCTGGTGGGTAGTGAACAGGTCGCGCTCAGATACAAACGAACCTTCCTTGAACTCTATCAAAGTGGAAACCAAAAATAGTTTATGATGACAGAGACACAGGAACTAATGATGTGGCTTAACTTTCTAATTGCCTATCTGATTGGCTCTATTCCTTTTGCTTACATCATAGCGCGTTGGCAGGGTATTCAAGACATCAGACAACATGGTTCTGGAAATGTCGGTGCTACCAATGTACTCAGAACAGCCGGTGTAAAAGCAGGTTTACTTACTTTCGTTCTTGATTTTGCTAAAGGTGTTATCGCTACTTATGTTCCCGTATGGCTTTCCATTACACCACCTCAGCCCCTTGACCCCCTCGCCTTTAGAGTGTTAACAGGCTTAGTAGCAGTTTTAGGGCATATCTTTCCAATCTGGTTAAAGTTTAAAGGTGGAAAGGGAGTTGCTACAACCCTTGGAGTTCTCATTGCTACCCTTCCCCTTGCAGGATTAGCCACTGTCCTCGTAGCACTACTTATAATTGTTACTACAAGATATGTATCCCTTGGTTCAATCCTTTCCACCTGGGCTCTGCCCTTCTTCGTTTTGATGATTTACAAAACAAATGTTTCACCTTTTGTTAGAGTGTTCATTACTTTTATCCCTTTAATTATCATGCTAACTCACATTTCAAACATTAAAAGACTATTGAAAGGAACAGAAAATCAATTGTCTTTTGGGAAAAAGAAGCATACTCAGGAATAAGAAGCGCCTATTAGGAATTATTGCAATAATAATTTTAGTCTGTGCAGGAATTCTTGTTTATCTCTATCCCTTTTTACCTGAAGTTTTAATTCATAATCTTCCCAATATTTATGATCACACTATTTTCCCCCTGAGGAAAATTAATCCTGCACCAGATGCAAAGGACTTTCTTTTTCATTCCGATATGCCTTTACCCCCTGTTATTCAAGAAACCCCCGCTGTTAAAGAATATAACGAGGAATACAAAACGACAGCATTAATAGTCCTTCAAGATACCACCGTCCTTTTTGAAAGATACTATGATATTGGACACATTGATTCGCCATCAAATTCTTTTTCTGTAGCCAAAACTGTGGTAGCCCTTCTTGCGTCTATAGCTGTCGATAAAGGACTTATCTCTTGGGACGACACTTTAGGTAAATATTTAACATGGCTCAGAGACCCAGGTATGAAAAAAATAAAAATCAGACACCTTGTAACGATGACATCAGGCACCAATTGGTTTGAACATTATTGGTTGCCCATTACTCATACATCAGAAGCATATTACGGTAGTGACCTTCCTGCCCTTATGCAAAAATTAAGAGTCGTTGATACACCAGGAACTAAGTTTGAATACAAAAGTGGAGATACACAATTGCTTGGATTTACTTTAACGTCTGCAACCAAGACAAACCTTTCTGCCTTGCTTGAAAGGTGGCTATGGCATCCTGCTAAATTCCCTTATAGCGCCTACTGGGCTCTTGATAGACCTAACGGTATGGAAAAGGCATATTGTTGCCTGTTCACTACCGCCAGAGCATATGCCACACTTGGTTATTTGCTCTTAAATAAAGGAATTATGAATAATGACACGATATTTCCACCGTACATTGTTGATTCAATGATTGTCCCTGTAAATGTTCCTGACCAGCAGGGAAAACCAACGACATATTATGGCAAAGGAGTATGGCTACTGGATTCTATAGGATATGAGGGAATTTTTTATGCCCGTGGGATAAAAGGACAGTATATAATAGTCATTCCAGATAAAAGAATTGTTATTGTAAGGCTTGGACGATGGCGAATGGATAGAATAGGACCTCATCAGGCAGATGTATATCTCTTAATAGATTGGGTTATGCAACAGCTTAAACTATTAAAAGACTAACTAGAGTACCTACT
>WFXT01000134.1 GCA_015490475.1 Bacteroidota bacterium | reverse complement strand
AGTCTGTTGGTGGCGGATTTAATGGACAATGCTGTAAAGTCAGGAAGAATAAATTTGTGCAAAATCATTTCATTTCCTGTTGTTCATGATTATCGGGGAAATCTGACCTTCATAGAACAATATAAGCACATCCCATTTGAGCTGAAACGGATATACTATCTTTACGATGTCCCTACGGGCGCCGTAAGGGGAGGTCATGCCCATATTTCATTAGAGCAAGTAATAATTGCAGTAAGTGGCAGTTTTGAAGTCGTGATTGATGATGGATACCGGAAAAAGAGTTTCTTCTTGAACAGGCCTCATTATGGGCTTTATATCCCTCCGGGAATGTGGAGAGAATTAGTAAACTTTTCATCTAATTCCGTTGCTTTAGTGTTGGCTTCTGAAATTTATGATGAGGACGATTACATCCGGGATTACGACACATTCAAGCGCATGGTCAGGGAGGGGGTTTGGGATGAGTCTGATAGGAGAGTTGCAAAAAAAATAACAAGACTATAACGAGCGCTTGGTAAGAATAAGAAAAAAACTTGAGCAAAAGGGAGTTTTTATTCATCCTAATGCTCTCGTTGAGAGTGAACACGTTGGAGAAGGAACAAGAATCTGGGCATTTGCTCATGTTCTTCCGGGTGCAAAAATTGGTAGAAATTGCAATATCTGTGACCATGTATTTGTGGAAAACGATGTTATTGTGGGTGACAATGTTACAATAAAAAATGGCGTTCAACTATGGGATGGGGTAAGAATAGAAGATAATGTATTCATTGGACCAAATGTAACCTTCACAAACGATTTACGGCCTCGGAGTAAAGTGTATCCTCCTAAATTCATCAAAACATACATAAAGGAGGGGGCAAGCATTGGAGCAAATGCTACCATAATATGTGGTGTGACAATTGGACGGTGGGCAATGATAGGTGCTGGCTCTGTTGTTACTAAGGATGTGCCGGACTATGCATTGGTTTATGGTGTTCCTGCAAGGTTACGGGGTTGGGTTTGCGAGTGCGGGAGAGATTTAGAGTTTAATGAAAAAGGATACGCAAAATGTGTCTGTGGAAAAGAATATAAGAAAATCATAGATGAAACTGGTAACGAAAAAGTGGTGAGAGTGTTATGATACCGCTGGTAGACCTAAAACGGGAATACCGGGAGATTAAGGAGGAAATAGACCTTGCAATAGGTAGGGTTCTTGAGAGAGGATGGTTTATTTTAGGGGAAGAGCTTGTAGCTTTTGAAAGGGAGTTTGGCCAATACATTGGAACAAAGCACGTGATTGGTGTGAATTCTGGTTCAGATGCATTATATCTTGCTGTAAAAGCCCTAGGCATCGGAAAGGGAGATGAAGTTATAACGGTTTCTCATACTTTTATCTCAACTGTCGACGCTATTACGAGGAATGGTGCTAGACCGGTATTTGTTGATATAGACCCTGAGACATATACGATGGACGTATCCCAACTTGAGAATGCAATTACCGAAAGAACAAAGGCCATCATCCCGGTGCATATCTACGGTCATCCTGCTGACATGGCTCCTATAATGGAAATAGCAAATGATTATGGACTGTATGTGATAGAAGATGCAAGCCAGGCTCATGGAGCAGAGTATAAAGGAAAAAAAGTTGGTAGTATTGGGCATGTGTCTTGTTTTAGTTTCTATCCAACCAAAAACCTTGGGGCATATGGTGATGCCGGTGCGATAGCTACAAATGATGACGAACTTGCTGATAAATTGAGAATGATGAGAAACTATGGGTCGCCTCGGAAGTATTATCACGAGTTTGTGGGTGTTAATAGTAGACTCGATGAGATTCAAGCGGCTGTTTTGAGAGTGAAGCTGAAGTATCTGGATAAATGGAACCAAAGAAGAAGGAAAATCGCTCGGGTATATAAAGAGCTCCTAAGAGATACAGATATAATCACGCCTATTGAAAAAGAATGGGCTAAACATGTTTACCATCTATATGTTGTCCAACATGGCAAACGGGATGAACTTGAGAAGTGTCTCCTTAGTAAAGGTATACACGTTCAGATACATTACCCTGTTCCAGTTCATCTTCAACCTGCGTACACTAAGCTTGGTTTCAATGTTGAGCTACCCATTACAGAACGTGTGTCCCAAAGAATACTATCAATCCCAATGAGTCCTTGGCTTAGTGAGGAGGAAGTAAAATACGTCGCGGAGGCTATTAGGGGGTGTCTTGTTGCCAAGTAAACTCAAAGTCACTTGCATAATGCTTGCAAGAAATTTAGTTTCTCAGGGATATCCATTTTTAGAAGTAATTCTGTCTGTGCTTCCTTATTGTGATGAGCTGATGATATGTGAGGGTTATAGCGATGATGAAACTTATACAATCTTGAAAAAACTTCAAGAGATGCATGAGGATAAAGTTTTTATAGTTCGGAAGAAGTGGGTGTCAAATAAAAGAGTAAAATCTCATGTTTTTTCGGATCTCTTAAATAAGATTATAGAAGAAAGTTCTGGTGACTACATTTTAAAACTTGATCCTGACCATTTTTTTGAGAGGGATACAATAGAGTATTTATTGTTCCTAGCAAGTATGTACCGTAATATCAAGATTTTCTATGTTCCCTACCTCTATTTTGTTGGGAATTGGGTTATTAAGCCTGAACTATGGGCTCCTACTTTTTTCAAAAAAGATGACCATATTAGACTACTTGGGGATAGTGGCAGTGTGTTTTTTACCCCCTTAGGGATTTTGGAGAGTATAATAAAAAACATACGACATCCCTTGAATGTTTTAAAGTCAATTCATTACGCGTATGTGCCTAAACCTGTGCATCATTACTACGCAATTTTCCCAGGGAATTACATTAGAAGAATAGAGGAACACAAAAAGTTTTACAACAAACACAATTGGGCATACTATGATGAGATATTAAAAAGAATAAAAGGAATTAGAGATTGGGATACTTTCTGGAGAATTATAGCAAAGGAACTTGTTGAAAAGACATGGGAGTGGTACGGCCCTAGAAAGGTTATAAAGTACACTGGTGAGTTGCCAGCCCTTATAAAGCCTCTCTGGGGAGAGTGGAAATATCGTGTCAGATTTGAACTAATATCAGGTGAGGGTAGTGAGGATGGGGGAGCTACCTAACTTAATAGTTATCATATTAGATACCCTCAGGAAAGACTACGACATTCCTGTTAGAAATGTGTTGGAAAAGTTCGGATTTGTTTCCTATGAGCGGGCAATAGCTCCCGCCCCTTGGACTATTCCAAGTCATGCTTCAATGCTCACAGGACTGTACCCCGCTTTTCATGGGGCTCATGAAACAAAAAATAGAAAGATACCGAGTGTTAAACTCGATAAAAAGGACAATCTACTAACGTTTAAATTGAAGGAATTTGGATATAATACCGCTCTATTGACTTCTAACTTTTTCGTTCATCCTCATTTTGGCTTTGTTGGATTTGATAATGTCTATTATGTCCTGTCT
>WFXT01000133.1 GCA_015490475.1 Bacteroidota bacterium | reverse complement strand
GTAGTGGGCTCTCCTGTATCAGCGGAGGCTTTACTAGTCTGTCTCATTGACCGCATTAATGCATCCCTACTGCTACGCCGCGCTTCCGCTCACCTAACAACACTGGCAGAAGAAACTGAACTAAACAACTCCCAAAACCACCTGTCATGAAAAGTAAAATCGCTTATCTTTGCATTGACTTATTAACTAATATGATGACACAATTTTCTCAACACTCTCTTGTTGTCCACTCTGATATTTGAAACATAGTAATCACTTACAAAAAACTTCTTATATTTGCAACTGATGTTTAATAGTCCAGTGAAAGATAGAGGTTCTTTACTTTTTGTGTTTTTAGTGTCCTTTATGGCTGTTGATGCGGTGATAGCGGAATTCACTGGAACCAAGATATTTTCTCTGGAAAAGACATTGGGCATTGAGCCTATATATGTAAACTTATGGGGAATGCGATTGTCTATGGATTTAACTGCAGGTGTTGTTTTCTGGCCCCTTGTTTTTGTTATTACGGACCTTATCAATGAATATTTTGGTAGGCGGGGTGTTAGGATCGCGTCATTTATAACTGCTCTGCTTATTGGTTATGCTTTTTTGAGTGTTAATGTAGCTCTAAATCTGGAACCATCAGAATTCTGGATGCTTGAAGAACTGAAAGATGGGCAAGTGCTAAATAGAGAAACAGCTTTCCACATAGTATTCAAACAAAGTGGATGGATAATGGTTGGTTCCATTACTGCATTCCTTATAGGTCAATTACTTGACGCTTTAAGTTTCTATTGGATAAAGAAAAAAACAGGCGAACGATTTTTATGGCTTCGGGCAACAGGTTCCACTGCAATCAGTCAACTCATCGATTCCTTTGTAGTGATATATATTGCATTTGGCATTGGTGCAGATTGGTCAATGGTTCACGTAGTAGCAGTGGCAACACTAAACTACCTATACAAACTGGCTGCAGCAATAGCTGTCACCCCCATCATCTATATTGCACACTGGTTGATAGAACTATACTTAGGCAAAAACATGGCTTGTCGTCTCAAAACTACCGCACTTAGAATGTCATAATTTTATATACAAACTTTACTAACATGGCAAATGTAACACTTGTAGAATGCCCACGTGATGCTATGCAGGGCTTCAAAACAATTATTCCAACTGACATCAAGGTAAAATATTTAGACATCTTATTACGGGTTGGCTTTGACATTATAGACATTGGCAGTTTTGTATCTCCAAAAGCAGTACCCCAAATGGCAGATACTCCCAAGGTTCTTGAATCCATCAACCTTGAAAATTCTCGTTCCGAATTGCTTGTAATAGTAGCAAACTACAAACACTCTCAAAGGGCTGTCCCATTCACCCAGGTCAAATATTGGGGCTATTCCTTTGGGATTTCTGAAACATTTATGAATAGGAACCTGCGAACCACTAGGGAAGAAGGCTTAAAAGAAGTGGAAAGAATCATATCACTGGCAGAGAATCACGGTTTTACACTTGTTGTATATCTATCTATGGCATTCGGGAATCCTTATGGTGACCCATGGTCTCCCGAAGAGGTTTTTTACTGGGCAAAAAGGCTATATGAAATAGGTGTCACTCATCAGGTACTAGCTGACACGACTGCAATGGCTACTCCAGAAACAATATCTCTCCTGTGTAAGTATTTCCCAGAAGAGGTGCCGGTGAACAATTGGGGTATACATCTTCACACCACACCCACTAATTGGCGAGATAACGTAGAGGCGGCATGGAACAGCGGTTGCCGTAGATTTGATAGTGCTCTGGGCGGATATGGGGGGTGTCCTTTTGCGGCTGATGAATTGGTAAGCAACTTGCCAACTGAAAATTTAATTGAATTCTTAAGAGAAAAAAATGCGCTTCCTGAATTAAATTGGGAAGCATTAAAGCAAGCAGGGGATATGCTACATCTGGTATTTATGGAAACGATTTCCTAATTTTACTTAAAATAACTGTCATCATGCCAGAGAAATACATTCTGCACGGTGATGATATGCAAGCAGTAGAGTTGGTATTAGAGCCGGAGGAAGCTGCCATTGCAGAAGCAGGTCACTTCATGATGATGGATCCAGGTATTAAAATGAACACTATTTTTGGGGACGGCAGTGAAAAACATTCAGGATTCTTTGGCAAGTTAGTGTCTGCTGGAAAACGGCTATTGACAGGGGAAAGCCTGTTTATGACAGTGTTTGAAAACCAAAGCTCTTCTCCTCAAAGTGTTTTTTTCGCTGCTCCTTATCCGGGTAAAATAATTCCTGTTGACCTGAAAGAAGTAGGCGGTGCTTTACTTGCACAGAAAGACAGTTTTCTGTGTGCATACAGGGGTGTTGCTGTAGGAATAGCCTTTCATAAGAGGATAGG
>WFXT01000132.1 GCA_015490475.1 Bacteroidota bacterium | reverse complement strand
GTATAAGCATTTCTCTCAAGTCAGGGAATTCCCTACGAACAATAAACGAACTTAGAATATCTGCTTCCACTGTATCCATATCAAACATTACAGCAATGTTTGGAAATAGTTCTTCGGTGTCGGTTTGTGAAAGTTCAAAGGGTAATTTCCAGAATTGCTTTTTCCATTTATCAATATTGACCATTTCAGGCGAACTATAATATGAAATCAGGCAGTAATTATCCCCCTGCTCAACGTTTCCTTTTTCTTTAACCACAGCAAATTCTGAAGAAAGATTGGCATTTTTAAGTAGATGGCACAACGTCAAACCGTAATATCTAATAGCAGGTTCAGGAAAAAGAACTCTACCATCCGAAGTACGAACATAACGTTCATCCTTATTTATAGCCAATAAAAGGGCGTATTCAATTGCTCTCCTTGTACTCTTATCGCATGAATTAAGGAAAGGAAAGCAAAACATAATCAGAATAAACGAACCCATTGTTAACTTCGCTAACCTCATTATCAAATTATTTAATTACCGTCCAATTTTGACATTTTAAAATAGATTACAGTACCCTCAGAACGATTTAATTCCCCTGTCAAAACCACCACATCATTTTTAAGTTGTATGTCAGTACTACTATCAGTGCTATTAACCGCCAAAGTTTCCCAATTGAAGCGATTGGTCAAAGAATCCACTATTACGTGCATTACAGAATCAAGAGTTGCATAAACAGTGTCCACTACTAAACACTTCAATGTGCCATATTGAAAGTTGAATTCGCACAAGTTAACGTAGGGCACAACAGACATGAACTCATGGATAGGTTGTTCAAAAACACGCATAAGACGATAATAGTCTTGAACATATTCCACTGATTTCCCAGATAATTCAGGATACACAATTAGCATGCTATCCTTTCCACATGAAACTATCACTAATATTCCATTCCACGCATCGTACTTAAGCCTATATCCTAACGCACACACATCTCCCATAAAGTTCTCTGGGTTACCATCATACGTACCTGTTTTTTGGAAATATTCCTTCAAGACATTGCCCTGCACAGAGTCCCACTTCAAAATATGAATAGCATATGGAAATAATCTCACATTATCGCTGACAAATACTTTTTCTGGTATCCCGAAGATGTTGCCAAAAGCATACAAGACATGTTCTCTGGAAAGACGTTCAGAAATAAAGCAAGTATCTGAATTGTATTTAATCACAGCAGATTCAATAATCCTTTTCAGGTCGTCAGGCAAACTAACCCTTTTCATTATGTTACATAGCTTACTTCTTTTATATTCAGGTTTTTCATTTGCATTAGGGAAGTAAATTGTTCCATCAGAAGCGACAACATACCGCCTCTTGACATTACCTATTTCTCTGATTACATCCTTTGCAACTTCAATAACCAATCTTCCCGCTTCACGACAAGATGATAACATGTAAGCCAAACAGATAACGACTATGCCTGTTAGTGCCCCTCGCAAAGAACCTCTGTGTTGCAATTGTTCTCTTAATTCTTAAGAGACAGAGAAAAAGCGAAGAGGGAAGCATTTTGCCCCCATCCTGCTATATTACTCAACTGGAATTCAACATTGTCTTTTTCGGCATTGAGGGCAGTAACTCCCATGAAAGAGGCATACTCCTTGATATTCCAGCCATTATCTTTCAGGTATTGATAAACTTCTTCTGTTAATTGTTTTGAATCTCTGTCTGAAGGGATTGAGAACACGTGAGTTACTTTGCCACGGTCATACATCCTCGCCATCGGTTTCAAGTCAAACTCATTAGCTATCTGATCTGCTATCGGTTGCACAGTGTTAATAACATAGTCATAATTCCACACCTTACCACCATAACTGCCATAGAATTTTGAGACCTTGACGTAAACCATCGGCGAAATGCTCGTGGGAGACAGTCCCACCTCAATGAGCATTGATGGGACCTTTATGAACTCAAATTCATATCCGTGAGCAGGAGCTATCTTTTCTGTTAACTCAACAACGCCATACACCAATAAGTCTGGATGATTTTCTCTTATTGTCTCAAAAGTTTTGTTAATTATGTCTGGCATGGGCAATTGAGCTACTTCTGGTCCAGTGCGAGAGACAAGGCAGTAATCTGTTTGCCTGATTTCATCTGCATTTTCCAGTAGAGTGGCTATTTCCTCTGGAAGCTTGAGTTCTTTGATTACCTGACACATTTCGTCAGTTGAGACATTCTGGTCAGAGCCCTCCGTCTCAATGATTATGTACTTCTGTCCATATTTATCCTCGGCATTTTCCACGTTTCCTCTGCTTTTACCTTGGTCTTCAATAGATACTGGAACATCGCTTTCCTGTGTTGCTTCCGTGCTATCGTCCCCCGAACCGCAAGACATCAAAGAGATAAATCCACCGATGACAAACAACCATAACAAAGTGCTTTTTATTCTCGGCATAATTAGATATTTTTACCACAAATTTATGGAAACAGAAAAAATCAGGAAACAGGGAATAATTGGGTCTGTTCTTTTAATTGTCCTTGGGTTTATATTTATTTTAATCTTCGCTTTCAGGCGGGATATTTTTTTCTGGCTAAGCGTTTCAGGATGGATTGTTGGTCTTTCGGGAGTCGTATTGCTTGCTACCTTCACTACGGGATGGCGTGGCAACATGCTCAAATTAACTCTCGGTTTGTTAAGTTTTGCTGGCGTCTTTATCACAATATCATTGATTAGTCTAACCATTCGCAAAACATATGAATTGGAACGCTTTGGACAGATAACAACTGCTGTCATAATAGACAGAGGGCTTGAACCATGCTGGGACTGTGAACATGGATTCTTTGTCAAAATAAAGTTCAAAGACCATAAAGGAAATGTTGTTGAATACTGGCATTTGTGCGATGATTGCATTTTCTCAGACAGTGTTCTTGTGAAATATAGTGTCATTGACCCTCATGTTAATGAAATAGTGAAGCCACTATGACGTTACATTTTCTTTAATTGACTATAGTAATAACCTGTGCCACTTTTGGTTCAAAAGAAGCAATGCATCCACAGAGACTCCTTTTTGTTCAGGGGCAAATATTAGTTAATGTTCCTCCAGAACTTATAATC
>WFXT01000131.1 GCA_015490475.1 Bacteroidota bacterium | reverse complement strand
GGTACTGGACTTGATAATATTGATGTTGAATACGCACGACAAAAGGGAATAATAGTTAAGAACACGCCAGGGATAAATGCTCGGTCTGTTGCTGAGTTAGCTTTTGCACATATGTTAACACTAGCTCGCAATTTGCATTTATCAAATAGGGAAATGCCTCAGAAAGGGCATACCCATTTCAAGGAGTTGAAGAAGAAGTATAGCGACGGTGTTGAGCTGGAAGGCAAAACCCTTGGTATTATTGGTGCAGGTAGAATTGGTCGTGAATTAGCAAAGATTGCTGTTGGAGCAGGTATGAAGGTAGTCTTTTCAAGAAAAAGCGAAGAACCAGTGGAAATAGAGATGACCATTGCAAACCACAAGTTTGTGCTTTCTTTTCCTGTGATGCCCATTGAAGAGCTGGTTGGCATTGCAGACTTTGTTTCCATACATATTCCAGCTCAAAAAAGTCCTGTAATAACATGGGACGTATTAAGTAAGTTCAAACGAGGTTCTTTTCTGATTAATACTTCTCGGGGTGGTGTGGTTGATGAGCATGCTTTGTTGCGTGCTATTGATGAAGGTATATTGAAAGGGGCAGCTTTAGATGTCTTTGAAGGGGAACCAGAACCTGATCCACGAGTTTTGAATCATCCCGCTGTGTCCCTGTCACCTCATATTGGTGCTTCTACTGTTGATGCGCAGAAAAAGATAGGAATCAAAGTTGTGGAAATAATTGAAGAATTTGCCGCCAACAATTAAGAGGTGAATTTTGGGAATGATTTTGTGTAATTGTAATGTTATATAACTTTGCACAAACAGAAAACAGAAGATAAGTAGCCATGGATACGAAAGGATTCAGAACATATTTGGCTAAGCCACATGAGGTTCAACGCAAATGGTACATTGTTGATGCTACTAACAAACCATTGGGACGTTTGGCGTCTCAAATAGCTAAGGTTTTGCAGGGGAAACATAAACCAACATATACGCCTCATGTGGATGTGGGAGATGGAGTAATTGTTATTAATGCTGACAAGGTTTACCTGAGTGGCAAGAAAAGAGAAAAGAAAACATACATATTTTATTCTGGGTATCCCAGTGGAAACAAAGAAGTTCCTTTTAAAGTGTTAATAGAGAAGAATCCAGAGAAAGTTTTTAAGCTGGCTGTTAAAAGGATGCTACCCAGAAACAGGCTTCGTGATAAAAGGCTTAAAAGGCTTAAGGTTTACGCCGGAAGCTCTCACCCACATGAAAACTTGAAACCTGAACCTTTAGATAAATTGTACCTATGAGTCAGAAAGCAATTCAAGCTACGGGACGAAGGAAAGAAGCAGTGGCGCGTGTGTTTCTCTTTCCAAAAGGGAATGGACGCATACTTGTCAATGGCAGACCTTATACTGAGTATTTCCCTTCTATTCTCTTTCAGATGCCTGTTGAACAGCCACTAAAGCTTGTTGACCTCTGGGGTAAGGTTGATGTAAAAGTTAATGTTGAAGGTGGAGGACTAAGAGGTCAGAGTGAAGCAATCAGACACGGTATTGCCAGAGCATTGGAAAAGTTGAATCCAGAGTTTAGACCCGCACTTAAAAAGGCAGGATTCCTTACTCGTGATCCTCGTAAAGTTGAACGTAAGAAATACGGTCTCAAGAAGGCACGTCGTGCACCACAGTTCAGTAAACGTTAATGGCTTATGATGGAAGAAAAGAACGAAAGGGCGGAAATGCAACAAAATCAGGAAATTCAGGAGCAGCCTGCTGTTCAAGAGAATGCAGACCAACAACAGGCGGAAGCACAAGAAACTGCTCAGGAAGTAAAAACGGAAGAAAAGCATCCGTTTCCACTTCCCACTGTAGAAGAACTACTTGAAGCGGGAGTTCATTGGGGACATCAACGTAAGAAGTGGAATCCCAAGATGGAGCCTTTCGTCTTTGGTATGCATAATCGTATTCATATAATTGACTTGAGAAAGACTATAGAGCTGCTAAAGGAGGCACAAAAGTTTGCCTATGACCTAGCTAGGATGGGACAGCAGATTCTCTTTGTTGGTACAAAGCGACAAGCAAAGGATATAGTTAAGAAATATGCGGAGATGGTTGGAATGCCTTATGTGACAGAAAGGTGGCTCGGAGGTATGCTTACAAACTTTGTTACAATAAGGCGTTCTATCCGAAAACTGGAATACATTGACGAAATGATTAGAGATGGCACTATTGAAAATATGACCAAGAAGGAGCGGCTTATTCTAATGCGACAAAAGAAAAAATTGGAAAGGCTTTTAGGTGGCGTGCTTAAAATGACGCGCCTTCCTGCTGCTTTGTATGTCGTTGATGTGGTTGAAGAAGCTACTGCAGTTAAAGAAGCCAATAGGCTTGGTATTCCAGTAGTTGCTATTGTGGATACTAATGGTGACCCTGAACTGATAGATTATCCTATTCCTGGCAATGACGATTCTGCTCGCTCAATAGAGGTTATCACTAAGTATTTCACAGAAGCAATTAAGAAAGGCAAAGAAGAACGACAACTGGCACGTGAGGTTAGGGAACAGGAGCAACGAGCTCTTGCTCAACAAAAGAGAATCAGGAAGGAATTCAAGACAGGCAGAAGGGGCCCACGCAGAAGAACGCTCAGAAGGGGTGGTCGTGGGCGATAAAACTTATTATCATCTGAACAGTTAGAAACTGAACTTAAAAAATCGCAATACTATGGTAGAAGTAACATTGAAGGACATAACGAAACTAAGGGAAGAGACAGGAGCAGGGATAATGGATTGCAAGAAAGCACTTATTGAAGCTGGCGGTGATTTTGAAAAAGCCAAGGAAATCCTGCGCAAGAAGGGACGTGAACTGATGCAATTGAAAGCTGGAAGACAGACCAAGGAGGGTGTGGTCGCAATCCTTGTATCCGATGATAACAAGTATGGTGTAGGAATAGCATTAAAATGTGAAACTGACTTTGTTGCACTAAATGAACAATTCCAGCAATTGGCTCGTGAAATAGTGGAAGTGGCACTAAGCAATAAGCCAGCATCTCTGGATGATTTATTAAAGACAAAGAACAGTGCAGGCCTTACGATTGAAGAACTTATTGGAGAAGCAGTTGGAAAAATAGGTGAGAAAATAGAACTAGGTGATTATGCAATTTTGGAAGGAGAATATGTTTATCCTTATGTCCATTATAATAAGAAAGTTGGAACACTGGTTGCCTTTGATAAGGTAGTTCCCGAAGAAGTGGCTAAGAATATAGCAATGCACATCACTGCTATGAATCCAATTGCTCTTGATGAGTCTGATGTTCCACAAGAAATTGTAGAGAAAGAGAAAGAAATAGCTATTGAGCAAGCTCGTCAGCAAGGAAAACCTGAACACATACTGGAAAGAATTGCGGAAGGAAAGCTTAAAAAGTTCTTTAAAGAAAGAACATTGCTTAACCAACCGCTCTTTAACAATCCTGACTTGACAATAAGGGATTATCTTGCAAAGGAAGGAAATGGTGCTTCAATAATCAAGTTTAAACGTTTTTCTGTAGAGGAATAAAGCGGTGGTAGAGGGAGATAAAGAAAGTCTGGATAAAGGGGGGCTCAAATACAGACGTGTTGTTCTTAAGCTCAGCGGAGAGGCATTAATGGGCAATCGTGATTGTGGTTATGAGCCCCCTGTTGTTAAGCAGATAGTTGAAGACATAATTTTGGCACGGGAATCGGGGGCTCAGCTGGCTATAGTTGTTGGGGGAGGTAACATCTTCAGAGGACCGCAAGCTAAGCAATTGGGTATTGAAGATATAGCACAAGGACACTATATGGGAATGCTTGCAACTGTAATAAACGCCATGGCTCTTCAAGGCATCTTGGAACAATACCATGTTCCAACAAGAGTAATGTCCGCAATACGTATTGAGCAAATTTGTGAGCCTTATATAAGGA
This sequence comes from Bacteroidota bacterium, assembly GCA_015490475.1. GTDB lineage: Bacteria > Bacteroidota > Bacteroidia > JAADEI01 > JAADEI01 > JAADEI01. Next base: position 57 of record WFXT01000131.1, on the reverse strand, counting down.
GGAGAGCAATAAGACATCTGGAGAGAGGATATGTGGTTATCCTTGCGGGAGGAACGG
>WFXT01000130.1 GCA_015490475.1 Bacteroidota bacterium | reverse complement strand
TACTTCAGTCTAATAAGCACAGATGAAGTGGAGGGGGTTCGCGTCCGAGTGGGCATAAAAACCAACAAATACTTTAGCAAGAAAAGTCAATTTATTATTTATGGTGCCTATGGATTCAAGGACCAGATGTTCAAATATGGTGGGACATTCAGGCACACTTTTTCTTTCAAGCCATGGAGCCAATTTGGTGTTCACACACATTATGACCTAAACTTAGAATCCTTCAGATGGGGAGAAGTTGATAAAGACAACCTACTTGCTTTTGGCTTGAAAAAACGAGGGGTCTCACAACGCCTTCTCTTTGAAAAAATGGGCAAATTGTGGTATGAATATCAAATGAGTCCCTCCTTTTCTTCTCAAATTGAGTTTCTTCACAACAGAATAACCCCCGCCTTTCAAAGTTCAAATGGTGAATCTACTCCTGAGTATATAATCACCGAGGGTGCTTTTCACATTCGCTTTGCCTATCAGGAAAAATTCGTTTACACAAAATTCTGGCGTGTCAGCCTTGGAAGTAAATTGCCCGTCGTTCTAATAAGTTTCCACTATGGTATGCCAGATGTTCTACAAAGCAAATATCAGTACTACCACCTTAGGATTAACACGTACCACAAATTCAAAATAAAGCCCAGAATGAGGCTTTATGTGGACATAACAGCAGGAAAAATATACGGCAGTGGCATTCCTTTCCCTGTTCTGGGAGTCTTTGAAGGTAATTACACGTTCTTTTACAACCCTTACACTTATAATGCAATGAATCCATACGAGTTTCTTGCAGACCAATATGTTATAGTCAGGGCAGAGCATAACTTTAGAGGATTAATTTTTGATATGTTTCCATTGCTAAGGAAATTGAGACTCAGGACTATTGTGCAGGGGCGTGTCGCCTTTGGTACCCTTTCCCAACAAAATGCTAATTACAATACATATTTCAATTACTTTGTGCCCTATCCAATTCCCTATGTGGAAGCAGGAATAGGCATTGACAACATTTTTCAATTATTCAGAGTGATGGCTATATGGAGAATTACATACCGTAACAATCCGGATGCGTATAATTTTGGAGTTTATGCAGGATTCAACTTCTCATTCTAAGAAAAATTTATTATGCCTTTAGCAAAGACAAAAGCAATCCTATTAAAAGCCATTCCGTATCTGGAATATAATGCAGTTTTGAAGACCTACACACCGTCTGGGATGACGGATTTTATGGCTTATAGTATCAAAAAGAGACAACCACATTTGCTGTCATCTGCCACACTGCTTGAAATATCATACTATAAATCAACACGCAGTACAATGCATACAGTAAAGGAAGTGCACGAACTTTACAGGTATGCTTTTCTTATGAAGGAAGTAAAAGGAATGCTTTTTCTTGGCGAACTGGTTAGAGTTATTCAACTAACGGGCAGAGAGGCATTCTTATCAGACAACTTTGACATGGTGTTAGTTAATCCTTTAATCTACCTTGACAAAACGAGACATGTGATATGGATGCTACTACCGTGGGTTATTATTCATTTATTACACGCCAGTGGCTTGCTTAACATTGAAAAATTCTCTAAAGAAGTTAGAGAAGACATAGAATCGCTCTTAAACCATCAATTTGATGAGTTATTGCACAAATGGACATCAAGGGATACAAGTTTCACGGATGTAGAAAAAGCGAGTCTGCTTATTACCACACTGGCAGATTATTACAAAATTAACCTGAAATACAACACAATAGCGTCAGAATTGAAAAAAATTTCCGACAGAATATTACGATACTGACACTTCAAGAGTGCCATTTTGACATAAAAAAGAAACTGGCACGTATATTGTCCTATTTACGAACAAAATCAGAAGGCTATGGCAGAAACCAAAACACAAGGAAGGATTGTGGGTATTGACCTCGGAACAACGAACTCAGTAGTGGCAGTAATGCAGGGTAAAGAACCTGTTGTCATTCCTAATGAAGAAGGAAGAAATGTTACTCCTTCAGTTGTTGCTTTCAAAGAGGATGGTCAAATCATTGTTGGTGACCCTGCAAAGCGTCAGGCAATTCTGAATCCCGAAAGAACTATATTCTCTATCAAACGATTCATGGGAAGACGCTATAGTGAAGTGCAGGATGAAATCAAACGTGTTCCATATAAAGTGGTTCAGGGACCAAATGATACAGTGCTTATCAAAATTGACGATAAGACCTATACTCCACAACAAATTTCTGCTTTCATACTTCAAAAACTAAAGAGGGTTGCAGAGGATTACCTTGGTCAGCCTGTTACAGACGCAGTGATTACTGTGCCTGCTTATTTTGACGACTCACAACGAAAAGCAACTCGCGAAGCAGGGGAAATAGCAGGATTCAACGTCAGAAGGATTCTCAACGAGCCCACTGCGGCAGCACTGGCATATGGGCTGGACAAAGGCAATCAAGAAAAGAAGGTTGCAGTTTATGACCTTGGCGGTGGTACGTTTGACATATCTATCCTTGACATTGGCGAAGGTGTGTACGAAGTTCTGGCAACACACGGGGATACTCACCTTGGTGGCGATGACTTTGACCGCGAAATAATCAACTGGCTTGCCGACGACTTCCAGAAAGAACACGGAATAGACCTAAGGAAGGACCCAATGGCACTCCAAAGACTTAAAGAAGCAGCAGAAAAGGCTAAAATTGAATTATCAAGCCAATATGAAACAGAAATAAATCTGCCATACATAACTGCCAAAGAAGGCAGACCGCTTCACCTTGTTAAGAAACTCACAAGGTCTCAGTTTGAAAGAATGATAGAGCCATATATCCAGAAGACCGTTGAACACATGAAAATTGCTCTTGAAAAGGCTAAACTATCTGTCAGCGACATTGATGAAGTAATTCTCGTTGGGGGCTCCACACGTATCCCATTAGTACAAAAAACCGTTGAAGAGTTCTTTGGTAAAAAGCCTCACAAGGGAATTAATCCAGACGAAGTTGTGGCTGTCGGTGCTGCCGTTCAAGCAGGTGTTCTCTCAGGTGAAGTAAAGGATATCCTTTTGCTTGACGTTACGCCTCTATCCCTAGGTGTTGAAACATACGGCGGTCTTATGACTGTTCTTATCCCAGCAGGAACAACTATCCCTACTAAGAAAACAGAGATATTTACAACTGCTACGGACAACCAAACAACCGTTGAAATACATGTATTGCAGGGTGAGCGCCCATTAGCCAAAGACAACAGAAGCCTCGGTAGATTCTATCTGGAAGGCATCCCACCTGCTCCCCGTGGCGTTCCACAAATTGAAGTTACATTTGAGATAGATGCTGACGGCATTCTTAAAGTAACAGCCCGAGACAAAGCCACAGGAAAAGAAAAATCAATCCGCATTGAAGGTTCCACAGGGCTGTCTGAAGAAGAAATCAAGCGCATGAAAGAAGAGGCACAAAAATATGCTGAACAGGACAGGAAGATGCGTGAACAAATTGAAAAGCTCAACAGAGCAGACCAAGTAGCATGGCAAACAGAAAAACAACTCAAAGAACTCGGCGACAAGCTCCCAGCTGATATGAAACAAAAAATGGAAGACTTAGTAAAACAAATCAGGGAAGCATTTGAAAAGAAAGATGCAGAAAAAGCCGAACAGCTAACCAATGAACTTCTGAACCTCTGGAATCAAGCAAGCCAACACCTCTATCAAGCAGGACACACCGCAGAGGCTCAAACAGCTGCTAATACGGAACAAGCAGCAACAGAAGGTGGTGTGAAAGACGTGGAATACGAAGAAATTGATGACAAAAAACAATCGGACAATTAAACCATAAACTTTTTGCCAATAACAAATTCTTCCATAACTTTGCAAGTGTGAACCATGAAAAGCATAATTTAAACTCAAAATAACGGGAACCATGAAAAAGGTGATTTTAGCAACAGTGGGATTGATGGCAACAATGGGCATGGTAACTGCACAAAATGCCAAAAAAACAGGTGAAGAGATAGCGATACCTCAAAACATAAACTCAAGTTCTCTTATTGATCATTCCAAATCACAATCACTAAGAGGAGCAACATCCTGTGTTAAAACGGTCTCTTTAATCAACGCAGACCAGTTCCCCATTGATTCGGTTTATGTGATAGGCTCTGATGGATGGGGTTATATAACAGGACATAACAACTATGGAGACACAGGAAAGGTGGAATTTTTCAATCTAAATGCTCTCGGAATAGACACATTTAAGCTACAACAAATTGTTGCTTATCTATTGTGGGATTCGAATGCTACTGCGGACCCAGACCCTGAAATTGGCGTTCTTGTCGTTGGTTCCGATAAAGCTACTGTCTTATTCTCTGAACCTATTGACCTCAATAATCCACCTGCTAATGTCGTTTTGTCAAACCTTCAAAATAATGTGTACTTGTTCGTTTACAACTTTACAACACCTTTAACAATTTCACAGGATTTCTATGCAGGTTTCAACTTCTTCTATGGTGGCAATCAAGACACAGTGGGTCTTCTAATGACAACTCGTTATGACAACCCAGACCAAGCAGATAATACAGCATTTGAAATATGGAACAACGGAACATTTTCTCCTTTAGGAATATGGTTTGAAAGCTCTCCTATTGACTCTTTCTTCTTTAACTTTCATTTATCTGTTGCGGGAGAAGCTGTAGTAGTTACAGATACAACGGATAGCTTTAGCTTTTCGCCAACAACACTTTGTCCAGACAGCCTATCAGACGCAATTATAACTCTAAAGCCATATGCACACACAGGTTCAATTTATAG
>WFXT01000129.1 GCA_015490475.1 Bacteroidota bacterium | reverse complement strand
GAATGAATTCTATGAACCACTCATGGTAAGGACGTGTATTATCGGAAGGGGTAACCTGAGGTGCCACATGGAAATCCCTGACTTTCCCGCCTGCCTTATCCAATGCTTCCTTGAGAGCTTTCTCTATCTCCTCAATTATTACATGTTCACCAAATGCGGAAATATACTGTGATGTGCGACCAACTACCTTGATGCGATATGGATTCATTGAAGTGAATCTGATTAAATCACCAAGTCTATATCTCCATAATCCAGCATTAGTAGTTAAGACCATTTCGTAAACCTTACCTTCTTGAACACGGTCAAGGGGAACAGGTTTAGCCGATTTATTATCGCCAACATCAAAAGGTATAAACTCATAGAAAATACCTGAATCAGGCAACAATAGCAATCCCTTATCCGAATCATCAATGACATCCTGAAAGGCAAAGAAGCCTTCCGATGCGGGGAAAGTTTCAATAAAGACTACTTTTTGTCCAAGCAATTCCCTCAATACTTTCTCATAGGGGGCAAATTGAACACCTCCATGCACATACACCCTTAATTGTGGAAATAATTGATATGGCATTTTGCCTGTTCTTTCAACTATTCTCTCCAAGAACATTTGAATCCATGGCGGAATTCCGCTTATTAAAGTTAACCTATTTGCCACTGTCAGAACTTCATCAATTATAGCATCTACTTTGGCATTCCAGTCTTCAATACGGTTTATATCATAGGATGGCAATCTATTTCTCAATGCCCATTTGGGAATATGGCGATGGACTATTCCAGAAAGTCGCCCAGCATAAATAGAGCCCACTTTTTCAACATCTGGAGACCCAGAAAGAAAGAGCATTTTACCATTGAACAGATTAGCATCACCAGTCTTAGCAACATAATTAAACAATGCTTGTCGTGCCGCCTTTATTTGACATTTCAATTGTTCCATTGTGAGGGGTATATACTTTGCTCCTGCAGTTGTTCCACTTGTTTTAGCAAAATAGGCAGGTAACCCTTTCCATAATACATTCCTTTTACCCTTTTTGATCAGGTCAATGTAGGGCAATAAATCTTCATATTTGACCAATGGGACTATAGTGGCAAACGACTCATAGTCCCTAATGGACTCAAAGCCATGTTTTTGACCATATAAAGTCCCTTTGCCAACTGCTAACAGATTGAAGAACAATTCTCTTTGAATTATGATAGGTTTCTGTATTTGACTCTGTAATTTGTTGGTAGAGTATTTCGCTACCTGTTTAATCGTAAAAGCAATCAATCTGCTTATCATGGTTGTTCAAAAAGATTTTGAAATAGCCATTCACAGGGAAGAGCTTCGCTATAATTTCTATCAGTGACTCTATCTATTATAATGCGCAACTGGATTGGCTTTTTATTAAGATATGTCAAATCAAGTCTTATTCCACCAAACATCTGCTTAACTTTAAAAGAGCCATCGCTTTGAAAAGCGGTTCTAATGTCTGGTTTCAGAGCATAACGTTCAATGGTTTCAATTCCTGCGGGAAGCAATTTCTGCTTGACATCCGCATGGGTTTCTATATAATATTCCACATTACGAATTCTATTTCTGAGTTCATCAAGCATGTGTTGCCAATCTTCAAGAGACCATCCTTTTGTTACAATTAACAAACCAACAGCCGGTCCAGACTGAAAAATAATGAGGTCATCGGTAGGTGAAGCTTCATTAGGGGGACGCCGCACTGCTTCTTCATAATTTCTTTTTATCCATTGGAACATTATTGGCGCGGTTGTTTCTAACCATTCCCTGTGTTGTAAAATAAACTTCTTATCTCTTTGCAAAGGACCATGTAATAATCTAACTTCGTCACTTTTTCTTCTGTGCAAGAACCAATCAAACCAACTCATGGGGAATTAGTTTACCATTTTCCAGTTTAAATATACGGCTTGCATGCTTAGCAACAGATTCTCTTTGAGTAACCATAACAACTCCCATATCTGGGAATTTTTTCTTCAAGTTATCAAATATTTTTTGTTCTGTGAGAGCGTCAACACTAGATAGAGCATCGTCAATTAACAACCATTGTGGACGAATAGCCAATGCACGAGCCAGTGCAATTCGTTGTTTTTGTCCTCCCGAAATGAATACACCCTTTTGCCCAACAACAGTATGAATTCCAGCAGGCAACATTTCAAGATCTCTTGAAAATTCACATATAGAAAGCAGTTCCAATACTTGAGCGTCAGACAAATCCTCATAAGCATATCTGACATTATTTGCTATTGTATCTGCAAAAAGAATAGGCTCTCTTGGCAGATATAAAATAATTGGTCTCAGCTCTCGTAAAGAAAATTCTTTTGCATCTGTTCCATCTATAATAACATTTCCTTTGAGGGGGTCAATGATTCTGTTCAAAAGGTATAAAAACGTTGTTTTACCTGACCCTGCCTTACCCATTATAGCTATCCACTCATGTCTTGAAAACTTTTGTTGGACGTCTTTAATTACCCAGTTTGTTTGATTATCTTTATACTCGTATGCAAATGATACTTTGTTTAACTCAACATGCTTTACAGCAGCAATGGACTTTTTGCCATCATGGGGATATGGCTTTAAATTAAAGAGTTCTTGGATTCTATGCATGGAAGCCAATGCCTTTTGAGTAACGGAAACTATCCATCCTGCAGCCATCAGGGGCCATGTTAGCATATTAACATAGACAATGAATTCAGCAATTGTTCCCGCAGTGACACCGCCGTGAATAGCGTACCACCCTCCAATAAAGACTGTGAGAATAGTTATTCCTCCAGTGGCAAGAATAATTTGAGGATGAAAAAACGCTTCTATTTTAGCAAGCTTGAGGAACTGGTCACGCAAGCGGTTGTTTAATACATCAAATCTGGACATCAAAAAATCTTCCCTGTTAAAAGCTTTCCAGATTCTCATTGAAGGGAAAACAGACGCAACGAATGATGTAAAACGAGACAACTGTTCCTGGACAGTAGCACTACCCTCCTTTATCCTGATACTTACACGATAGATAAAATAGGCTAAAAAGGGTAATGGTGTCAACAAGATGAGTGTGAGAACAGGGCTTGTTAGAAACATTGAAATACTAACAGCAATAAGCAAGATGACGATGTTTATTGTGTACAATATCACAGGTCCATAGAACATCCTGACTGCGGAAATATCTTCTGTTAGTCTAACCATTATGTTACCCACTGAAAAATTACTCAGTTTAACAGGACTAACCTTTAATATGTGCTCATAAATTTTTTGCCTCAGGTCTCGCTCTGCTTTTCGGGAAGCAATAATGATCGTTTCTCTCATCAGATACATAGGAACACCACGCAAAATGGCAAGAATTATGATAGAAACCGCGATAATTAAAATTGCATAACGAAGAGAATAATGAGATAAGAAAGAGGGGGGTTGTTCGGATAGTGCAGAGTCAATAGCAACACGAAGAAGTCTTGGTATTATAATAGCAATGAAGTTATTCAACACAACAAATACTATTCCCAGCAAATAAATTCGTTTATATTGCCGTAAGTGAGACAACAACAGTTTCATTAAAGTGCATTACCTTTGAATTACAAAATTGCAGAGAAATGAGAAATTGGATTGGACTATTGATTATGCTCGTTTTTCCTCTGGTCATATCAGCACAGAACAGGAAATTTGGTTACGTAAACACGGCGGAAATAATTCAAATTATGCCGGAAGTGATGCAGGCACAACAAACCCTTGAGCAATACGCCAAACAATTAGAAGAACAACTACAGGCTATGATGGATGAATATGAAAAAAAACTTAGTGAACTTCAGCAGAATCAGGATGTCTGGCCCGATGCCGTAAAGGAAATTAAAGTAAAGGAACTGACTGACCTTCAGATGAGGATTCAGGAATTCCAGCTCAAAGCTCAGGAAAATCTTCAGATGAAACAGGCAGAACTAATGCAACCGATTTTGGATAAGATACGCAATGCTATCGAACAGGTGGCAAAAGAAAAGGGGGTGGATTACGTTTTTGACGCTTCAAGTGGTGTTCTGCTGGTAATGCCTCCCGGTGACGACCTGACCCCCTATGTAAAACAAAAATTAGGTTTACAGTAAATAGATAATTAAAGGGGCAATGGGTAGAAACTTAATAACTTTATTGCTCCTTACTATTATTGGGCTTTTGCTTGTCATAACCAATCCTTCTCCAGAAGATTTTAAA
>WFXT01000128.1 GCA_015490475.1 Bacteroidota bacterium | reverse complement strand
TCTCGACATAGGTACAACGGAGGATTTGATTAAGGCTATTAATGAAATGATAACGGAGATCAGAGGTGAATGGAATGAAAACTGACGAGATTTTGGTATCAACAACAGAGAAACCGGAAGCAACAGCAGTGCCTTTTGTTCGTATAGAGCCTTCGAGAGGATGGGTTTCACTTAAACTTAAAGAGTTGTGGGAGTATCGAGAGCTTTTGTACTTTCTCACATGGCGCGATATAAAGGTTAGGTACAAGCAGACTGTTCTGGGAGCCGCCTGGGCAATAATTCAGCCCTTCTTTACAATGATAATTTTTAGTCTTTTCTTCGGAAAGTTAGCAAAAATTCCGTCTGACGGTATCCCTTATCCTATTTTTAGCTATTCTGCACTCGTGCCGTGGACCTTTTTTGCTAATGGAATGAACAAGGCTTCGAATAGCCTTGTGGCTAATGCCAATCTTATTAAAAAAGTATATTTCCCCCGTCTTGCCATTCCGATTTCTAATGTGCTGTCAGGAGTAGTTGACTTTGTTTTAGCCTTTATTGTTTTGCTGATAATGATGCTCTATTTCGGAATAGTGCCAACTCAGAACATAATCTGGCTGCCATTTTTCCTGTTTCTGGCTTTTGTTACCTCCCTCGGAGTTTCGTTATGGTTGTCGGCAATGAATGTTCAGTTCAGAGATATCCGTTACATATTGCCATTCATTACACAGGCCTGGCTTTTTGCAACACCTATTGCCTACCCCAGCAGCCTGCTTCCTGAGCCCTGGAAGACAGTTTACGGAATCAATCCTATGTCGGGTGTAATAGAGGGATTTCGTTGGGCTTTATTAGGAACAGACACTGCCCCAGGACCGATTATACTCGTCTCCTCTATTGTAGGAATTGTTCTGCTTGTAAGCGGCTTCTATTATTTCAAGAGGATGGAAAAAACATTTGCAGATGTGGTTTAAGGCACCATGGGGAATATAGCAATCAAACTTGAGAAGATAAGCAAACGGTATCATATCGGAAGAACACAGGGCAACTATCAGACCTTGCGCGATTCGATTTCAAACGCCTTTGTTGCTCCCTTTCGACGAGTGTATAAACTGTTGAAAGGACAGGCTACAGGTGCTGCTGAACTGGATGAGATTATATGGGCGCTGAAAGATATAAATATAGAGATAAAGCAGGGAGAGATTGTCGGTCTTATAGGAAGAAACGGTGCCGGGAAAAGTACATTGCTAAAGATACTGTCCAGAATAACAGAACCTACGGAAGGCTATGCTGAAATTTACGGACGTGTAGGTTCCCTGTTGGAGGTGGGGACAGGGTTTCATCCGGAGCTTACAGGGAGAGAAAATATCTTCCTCAGTGGTGCCATACTTGGAATGAGAAAAGATGAGATAATCAGAAAATTTGACGAAATAGTGGCATTTGCCGAGATAGAAAAATTTATCGACACACCGGTGAAACACTATTCCAGTGGAATGTACTTGCGGCTTGCCTTTGCTGTAGCTGCTCATTTGGAACCGGAAATTCTTCTTGTTGATGAGGTGTTGGCGGTTGGGGATGCAAGGTTTCAGAAAAAATGTATTAGTAAAATGCAGGATGTGGGAAAAGAAGGCAGAACTGTGCTTTTTGTCTCACATAACATGCCAGCTGTATCTAAGTTGTGTGAGAGAGCTATTTTGCTCGAGAAGGGAAGGATTATTCAGGACGGACCTTCCCATGAGGTGATTAAGGATTATCTTTCTCTGGATTCCAAGGTCGCATCGATGCGTGAATGGGACATAATCCAGGCACCTGGAAGCAGCATTGTACGACTGATATCAATAAAAATTATTACTGATGAGGGAGTAGTTAACGACTCATTTGATATCAGTAAGTCTGTCGGACTTCAGATGGAGTATGAGGTGTTAAAACCAGGATACATATTACTTCCTCATTTTCATGTAGATAATGAGGAAGGAATCAGGGTGTTTGTTACCTTAGATCAAGATCCTATATGGAAACATAAGGCAAGATCTGCGGGACATTACGTTAGCACCGCGTGGATTCCGGGGAACTTTCTTACTGAAGGGTTGTTTTTCGTGTCAGCTGCGATAGCAACTATGGAACCTGTTGAGCTACAGGTTCATGAGCATCAGGCTGTTGCATTTCATGTTTATGAAGATGCCCATGTTGAGTCGGCAAGGGGAAATTATCTTGGACGAATAAAAGGGGTCGTACGTCCTCTGCTTCAATGGACAACATTGTATAAGCCCAATGGAAATAGTAAAGTTAGGGATAAGTATTAAACCGTTCTTCCTTCATAGTCAAAGTCGTCAAGTATTAAATAAAAAATCATGAATGTTTTACATCCCAAATCCAGCAACAAGATTCATAACAGTGGTATGGTGGAGTTTTCAACTCAACTGACATCCCGGAAATTTGTTCAACCTTCCGGAGACTCCCCTTCTCAACCAAAGTCTGTTGACTCATTAAGCAAGATCATTATTTCGTATTCCTGATTTTACTATGATTACAAGCAACCAAGAAGAAAGATTTATTTTTATCGGAGGAGCTCCGCGATCGGGAACCACTCTTTTGCAGAACATGCTTGATTGCCATCCTGACATTTGCGGCGGCCCGGAGTTTTTGCATCTTCCCGATATTTTAAGGCTGAAACAAAAAATGTATAAATCCATCAAAGCTGAATATATCGATCTGTTTTGTACTTATGAAGATGTGGATAGAATGATTCGGAACATGATTTCGGATTTTTTATTGCCATTAGCAGACAAACAGGACTGTAAATACTTAAGTGAGAAGACTCCCGAGAATATAATGTTCTTTGAGGATTTGATACAGCTTTTCCCTGAGGCACATTACATACATATTGTTAGAGATCCTCGGGCTGTGATTTCGTCGATGATTCAAGTTAGAAAAAGAGCCTTGGACAAGGGGGTGGTTCCACCCTATTATACAAGCAATCTTGCAGTGAGCTTGGAGTATCTGAAAAGGAACCTCGCCGCGGGATTTGAAGTCTCAAAAAAATATCCTGAAAAGATTCTAACCGTTACTTATGAAGAACTGGTTAGAAAACCGGAAGAACAAACTAAAAGGATCTGTGAGTTCTTAGGAATAGAATGGACAGAAGCGATGCTTTATCCTGAAAGATTTTCCCACCTGGGTGAGAAGGCTATTACTACAAAATCAGATGAAATATGGTATGACAAGAAGAGTTACTACAGACCTCCGGAAGCTAAGGATGTAGATAAATGGAAGAAGAATCTCTCTCCTATTCAACAGATACTCGTTACACGTGAGTTTAGGAAGTATGAAGAGCTTTCTTCTCTTGGGTATGATTTTTCCAATAAGCATCTTTCCAGAGTTCAGAGAAAATCCCTTTCCATAATATTAGACATCAGGGTTATTCTAAACCGGATTTCAACCTCTTTACGAGTTCATACAAAGAGGCTCATTAGACTAAGCCGAATAAGGAGCAAACTCTATTTTTTAAGTGACTATTAAGCCTGAAAACATGATTTGAATAATAACGGAGGTAGCCATGAATTTATTCAAGAGATCAAAAAGCTTGATGCTATGGATGGCATTGTTAGTTATATTGCCATCCATAGCCTGGTCTCAGGTGAGTGGTTGTCCCCAGGGCATCACCTCTTATTGGAAGTTAGACGAGAGTACTGGCACGGTATTTACCGATTATATTGGCACAATTGATGGCAGTTGCACAAACGGCTCTTGTCCAACAATAGCTCCTGGCCGGATTAACGGTGGACAGTACTTTGACGGAGCTACTACAGCAATAAATATTCCTTCTGATAACTCTTTTAACTGGGCAGCTACGGATAGCTTCTCTGTTGAAGTGTGGATAAAAGGTATTGACGGACAGACATGTACAGCAGCCGGGATTGACAATAATGAGGTGATAATTGGTCGTTACGATGGGGCTGGTTTTCAGTGGTGGATTGGTTGTTGGAATACCACCGGGACAGCTATCTTCAGATTAGGAGATACAAACAATACATATCTAAAGCTTGAAGGCCCACCAATAAATGATGGTAATTGGCATCATATTGTAGCTATACGTAATTCCGAAATAGGTTCTAACCTGCTTTATGTTGATGGACAACTGGTTGCTTCACAAGCCATTTCATATACGGCAGGGTTTGACTCTACAGTGGACCTTAATGTTGGACACCTGAGTGATGCTTTTCACTTCCAGGGAACTATAGACGAGGTAGCCCTGTACAATAGGGTTCTTTCTGAGAATGAAGTTAAACAGCATTACAATGACGGTGCAATCGGTCTTCGCTGGGGGTACTGTGGGTGTGCTTCTGCAGTGAGAATCATGCCTCTTGGTGACTCGATAACGCGTGGGTACAATGCCGACAATCCGACCGAGTTTATAGGCTTCAGGAGGAAACTATTTCTGGATCTGGAGGCTGCTGGATTTAAAATTGATTTAGTAGGTGGTCTTGAGGACGGACCAGCTTTTCCTGACTTTGATATAGAGCATGAAGGACATGGTGGCTGGCATGCAGACGGCTCTGGAACGGGACAGGATATTGCACCGAATGTCTATAGCTTCCTTACTGCAAATCCTGCGGATGTTGTGCTGTTACACATAGGTACCAATGATATTACAGTTGGTGGGCAGAGTGTAACGGAGATAGAAACAATATTGGATGAGATAGACAGATTCAGTACGGATGCCAATGTATTACTTGCAAGAATTATCAGCAGAACAGATGGTACAGATACCGACGGAGACGGTCTCGATGATACCACCTTCACATTCAATAATGCAGTCCAGCAGATGGCGAATACCAGAATAACCAATGAAGATAAGATTATTGTTGTTGATCACGAAAGCGCACTTGATTACACAACCGATATGTCAGATTCCATACATCCCAATCAGACTGGATATGATAAGATGGCAACTGTTTGGTATAACACCCTTTCCAGCTTCCTGCCGGTTTGTGGTGATCTTGTACCTTCCATAACCTCTGTTCCGATCGTCGAAGGCGGAGTGGGTGGTAGCTACAGCTACAACGTAGATGCCTCGGGAAATCCTCTGCCTACCTACAGCCTGACCTCTCCTCCTACGGGAATGACAATAGATACCAACTCGGGACTGATAAGCTGGCAACCGTCAACTACGGGAGTCTACGGTGTAACCGTAGAAGCCTCAAACTCTTCAGGCACAGATACACAGACATATGATCTGGACATCGTGAAATATCCCACAGGCATCACACATTACTGGAAACTGGATGAAAATGCATCACCTTTTAATGATTATTATGGCACCAACAATGCCACATGTACGAACTGTCCGACTCTTGTGCTGGGGCAGGTGAACAGTCAGCAGCAATACCATCAATACGGAGCTTTGCAGTTTGACGGTGCAAACGATGCGCTCGATGTTCTGGATGACAATAGCTTTGACTGGGCAGTGGATGATAGCTTCAGTATTGAGTTCTGGATGAAAGGTGTTTCAGGACAGACCTGTGCAGGTTCCGGTATCGATTTCAACGAGGTGGTAGTCGGAAGAGATAACGGTTCGGGGCTTCAGTGGTGGATCGGCTGCTGGAACTCAACGGGTGAGGCTACCTTCAGGTTGTCAGATAATACGGGAGATGCTGTTAAGTTAACTGGTCCGTCCATAACTGACGGCCAGTGGCACCATATTGTGGCTGTTCGTGACGGAAGTACCGGAAAGAACCTTCTCTATGTGGACGGACAGTTAGCTGCTTCTCAAACCTATTCTTATCAGTCAGGATTTGATGCTCAGGCTGACCTGAATATCGGGTACCTGAATAATTCATTCTTCTTTACGGGAACAATTGATGAGGTCGCGCTTTATAACAAGGCCCTGACATCTGCAGAAATACTAAAACATTACAATGACGGTCAGAGTGGTATAGGATATAGGGCTCTTTTCTTCACCATTACCGTTGTCACACCGACTAACGGAACAATAAGTTGCGATAAAAACTCTGTTGAAGCAGGCGATAGTACGACATGCACCATTACACCGGATGCAGGATACGAGCTCCAGCAGCTTCTTGACAACAATTCTGATGTGACAGGTTCTGTTTTCGGAGACACCTACATTATCTCAAATGTCCAGGAGAACCACACTTTGGATGCCACCTTTTCACCCATTACCTATCTTTTGACGGTAAGCAAGAGTGGTCTGGGTTCAGGTACGGTCACATCCGTTCCCACGGGTATTGACTGTGGTACCGACTGTACCGAAACATACGGAAGTGGTACTTCTGTAACCCTTACTGCAAGTCCTGATGCAAGTTCCATTTTTGCGGGATGGGATGGAGGTGGCTGTACAGGAACTGCCACAACCTGTCAGATTACAATGGATCAGGCAAGGAATGTGGCAGCACAGTTTGATATCAAAATCTATACAATCACAGCCACGGCAGGTACGAATGGTTCAATCAATCCATCCGGAGCAGTAACGGTAAATCACGGAGAGAGCCAGAGCTTTTTGATAACGCCTGACACAGGCTATCATGTGGCAGATGTGGTAGTGGATGGCTCCTCAGTTGGTGCAGTGACAAGCTATACATTCAGCAATGTTACAGCAAACCATACGATAGAGGCAACATTTGCAATTAATCAATATACAATTAGCACAAATGTATTAAGCGGGCAGGGTACTCTACGTTGTGATTCACCTGTTAATTATAATGATTCATCCACCTGTACAGTCAGCCCTGCTACAGGTTATCACCTTGTAAGTCTAACAGACAATGGTACGGATGTAACAGCTTCTGTTTCCAATGGCGAATACACAATATCGAATGTATCCGAAAGTCATACAGTCGAGGCCACTTTTGCTATTAACATCTATACTGTTACTGCAACAGCTGGTGCAGGTGGTTCTATTTCACCGTCTGGAAATGTTCAGGTTACGCATGGAGAGACAAAGACATTTGCTGTTACTGCTGATACTGGTTATCATATAGAGTCGGTAACAGGTTGTGGTGGTACTCTCACAGGCAATACATTTACCACTGGACCGATAACATCTGACTGCACTGTTACGGCAAGTTTTGCTATTGATGCATTTACTATCACTACCTCATCCAATGGGAATGGAACCATTTCATGTACTCCTTCAACTGTAGACTATAATAGCTCTTCCACATGCACCATCACACCTGACTCTGGATATTATCTGGTCAAACTTACTGATAATGGGTCCGATGTTACAACTTCAGTCTCTGGTAATTCTTATACAATTGGCAATGTAAAAGAAGACCATACAATTGTTGCAACATTCGCACTCAATGTAACTTATACGATAACTACAACAGTGGCAAAAGGAGATGGCACACTCTCATGTAATCCAGCAACTGTTATTGAGGATTCAAGCACCACATGTTCAATAACAACAGGAAGCGGCTACCATCTTTTAAAACTTCTTGATAATTCCGTAGATGTTACAAATCTTATAATTCAGAATATCTATAGTATCGAGAATGTTCAGGAGGATCATTCAATTGAGGTGTTCTTTGTATCTGACAATAACCAACCACCATCGGTGCCGAAGCTCTTATATCCTGCTGACGGTGATATAATTGACGGAACAACGGTAACCTTCAGATGGGAAGCCTCTTCAGATCCAGATAAGGATCCGGTAAACTATACCCTTTACTATTGCGAAGATCAGAATTTCACGAACTGTAATCCTGTAAAGATTGCTTCAACAGATGTGGAAAAGAGAATCTATTTTGCCGGAATAGGAGGGTTCGGTGTTTTATTATTGTTTGGTGCCATATTCTCCGGTGATCTTAGCAGAAGAAGAAAGCTTGCCCTTTTCATTGCTGCCTTGATACTGTCAGCCTTTATACTTAGTGCTTGTGGTAGCGGAGGTGGCAGCGGAAACAATGTGACTAATACCAGTTCCGGAGACAATACATCAACCACCAGCGAGGTAAGCTATACTGCCAATGACCTCAGTACAGGCACAACATATTACTGGAAGGTTGTTGCTGATGATGGTAACGGCGCTCAGGCAGAAAGTGAAGTTGGATCTTTTACCACGCAGTAAAGATCTTTAATATGTAGTATTATATGCCCAAATCCAGTGGTAACAGGAATGGATAATATCCGCCTATGAAGCTTATCACTGGATTAGAGTCGATAGTAAATCATGGACATCTATAGCGGAAATTGAAATTTTAGGACAACAGTAAACTACTACATTAAAAGATTAGTCTACCCTCATTATTTAAGAAAAAACATTATGACAATCGTAGATTTTTTAGCATATACAGCTGTTTTTTTAGCGGCGTCTTTTTCAGGAGAATTCTTCGAAGGTTTATATTTTCAAAGGAAAATAAGTGGTCCATTGGTATCTATACCGGAAGTTCACCTTTTGATCTTGCTCAACCGACATTTATTAAAAATCCGGTAATAAGTGCAAAAGAAGTAAACGATGTAACAGCAGAATTTGTAGCAGACCCTTTTATGATATCAAAAGATGATATGTGGTATATGTTCCT
>WFXT01000127.1 GCA_015490475.1 Bacteroidota bacterium | reverse complement strand
CCCCTATAACATACTTCAAATCAGAACATTATTACAAAATAATCTTCACAAACAATGGAACATTTTCTATAATTAACATTTCTCTCATTTTGGTGTCCTGGCATTTAAATTTTTTCACTTTTTCACTTAAGTTTGTAAGTGCTATGAGGATAATGGTTATAGGAGGAGGAGGACGGGAGCATGCACTTGCCTGGTCAATAAAGCATAATCATCCTGAAGTTGAATTATTCGTAGCACCTGGAAATGCAGGCACTGTACGCTTGGGGCAAAATCTCAACGTTGACCCACTGGACTTTGATAGTATTGGCAATGCAATTTCAGAGCTTAAAATAGATGGCATCGTCGTTGGTCCCGAAGCACCACTGGTAGCAGGACTGAGAAATTATGTGGCAGAGAGATTTGGCAATAAGGTTTGGTTTGTGGGTCCAGACAGGGATGGTAGCATGCTTGAAGGTAGTAAGGTATGGGCAAAACAGTTTATGAAAGAACTTGACATTCCCACAGCAGAGTTCTATATTGCAGATGAAAGCAACCTGGAACAGGTAGTTAAAGAGGTAGCTGAATCATGGGAACCGCCCTATGTATTGAAAGCTGACGGACTAGCGGCAGGAAAAGGAGTTATAATTGTTGACAACAAAGAGGATTTGCGTAACACTGCCATTGATATGGTTATTAATAAGCGATTTGGCGATGCTTCCAAACGCATAGTAATAGAAAGGTTTCTTCCCGGAATGGAAGCATCTGTATTTCTGTGGGTAGATGGAGACAGTTATGTATTATTGCCGACTGCCAAAGATTACAAGAAAGCCTATGACGGCGACAAAGGACCAAACACAGGAGGTATGGGCTCGGTAAGTCCCGGGTGGTTGACAGGTTATCACATAGCAAAAGTCAAAGCAAAAATTATTGAACCAACTATTGATGGACTACTGCAAAAAAACATTCACTACTCTGGTTTTCTTTACATAGGACTAATGTTTGTTGACGACGAGCCTTTCGTTCTGGAATATAACGTTAGATTAGGGGACCCTGAGACACAAGCTATAATGCCGAGGCTGGAGGCTGATTGGTTGGGCTTGTGGCTGGATGGTTCTTTCTCAATGAGAGAAAAGCCAGACTACGCGGTAACGGTCATCCTTGCCTCAGAAGGTTATCCAGGGAAATATCAAAAAGGTTTTGTTATTTCTGGACTTGAAGAGGCGGAGCAAGATGAAAACATATACATTTTTCATGCAGGGACTAAATTGAATGACCAGGGACAAGTAATAACAAATGGGGGCAGGGTTCTGGCTGTTACTGCCCTTGGTCCACGTTTATCCATAGCCAGAGAACGGGCATACGATGCAGTGGAAAAAATTAACTTTGATAACAAATTTTACAGGAAAGACATAGGAATTGACCTGCTTGAAAAAGCAAGTGCATAGTGTTATTGGAAGGGGTCTTCTTTCACATTGGTCGGTTTTTCATTATGCTAAAGCGGTGTTTTGCGCGACCCGAGAAAATGTCCGTGTATTGGCGTGAATTCGTAAGGAATATAGAGTGGATGGGTATAGGCTCACTATTACTTGTAGTGGTAATAGCCGTATTTGTTGGTGCGGTCACTACAGTTCAGTCCGCTTATCAATTGGTAAGTTCCCTTATTCCCGTTTCGGTCATCGGTTCTATCGTGTCAGATTCCACACTTCTGGAATTAGCACCCACAATAACAAGTGTTGTCCTAGCAGGGCGAATAGGGTCAAGGCTTGCCAGTGAGCTGGCTACTATGCGTGTTACAGAACAAATTGATGCCCTTGAAGTGATGGGTATTCACGTGGAAGCTTTCCTTATTGCACCGAGGATTGTGGCTGCAGTGGTAGTAATACCTGTTCTCGTTGTGCTTGCGGCTATCATTGGCATAACAGGAGGCATGCTCATTGGACACTTCACAGACATTGTTCCCATGCATGATTTCATTCAAGGAGCACAGGAGACATTCCGTCCCATGAACGTTATCATTTGCCTCACTAAGGCTTACGTGTTTTCCTTCATAATAGGGAGCGTTTCTTCTTACGTTGGATTCTACACAGAAGGAGGAGCATTAGATGTTGGACGAGCCAGCACCACGGCAGTGGTTGCTTCAAGTCTTATTATATTGGTATTTGACTACGTCATTGCAGAAGTCCTGCTAACATGATTGAAGTAAAAAACCTTAGTCACTGGTTTGGAGATAAACAGGTATTGTTTGATATTAATGTAACATTTGAATCAGGGAAAACGAATCTGGTTATTGGGTCCAGTGGACATGGTAAGACTGTTCTTATGAAAAGCATGGTGGGACTAATAAAACCAACTAAAGGAGAAGTATATTATGATGGACGACCGTTTCATAGCATTACCGAACATGAAAGGAAGTTAATCAGGCGAGAAATAGGCATGCTATTTCAAGGAACCGCTCTATTTGATTACATGACAGTAGGGGAAAATGTTCGTTTCCCTCTGGACATGTTAACCGATATGAGCGAAAAGGAGAAAGAAGAACGAGTTGCATATGTTCTTGAACGCGTGCACCTGCCGGGAATTCAACACATGTATCCTTCCGAATTAAGTGGAGGGATGCGAAAGAGGGTGGGTCTTGCCAGAGCAATAGTACACAATCCCAAATATCTATTCTGTGATGAGCCCAATTCTGGTCTTGACCCACGCACCGCCGCAGCAATAGATGAGCTCATCTACGAATTAACCAAAGAATTTGGCACTACAACCGTGATAAACACTCATGATTTGAATTCAATAATGGCGATAGGCGAAAAAATAGTGTTTATCTACAAGGGGCACAAGTGGTGGGAAGGCAATAGTTCAACCATTTTACAAGCAGATAATAAAGAACTGCAGGAATTTCTGGAATCATCAATTATCATCCGCCAACTCAAGGGGAGATAAGTTTCGCCTAATTTTGTTATACTGTGTAAATAAAAAGTGCTCATATGTCAGAACTTGCTGATTTCACCGTGCCCCAATCTGTGAAAGACAGGATTCCACCAATAGCACGCAAACCCATAGAGTTTGACGTATATGCCGACCTCGTTGACGACCAAACTAAAATTCAATTATACAAAGACCTGCTGGTTCCTCGTCTCATTGAAGAAAGGATGCTTCTGGCTCTGCGCAAAGGACAAATAAGCAAATGGTTTTCTGCATGGGGGCAGGAAGCTATTTCGGTAGGTGCAACCCGAGCAATGCAATCCGATGAGTGGTTACTAACCATGCACCGAAATCTGGGAGTGTTCACTACACGTGGCGTTCCCCTACACACGCTCTTTGCTCAATTGATGGGTAAAGATACTGGGTTTACAAGGGGCAGAGAGCGTTCTTTCCATTTTGGATTAAAGGAGTTCCGCATCGTGGGCATGATCAGCCACGTCTCAGCCAACCTACCAGTAGCAGACGGAATAGCCCTTGCCAATAAACTTAGAAAAGAAGGAAAAGCAACCCTTGCTTTCACAGGGGAAGGAGCAACCAGTGAAGGTGACTTCCACGAAGCACTAAACATTGCTGCATCATGGGAACTGCCTGTGATCATATTTATTGAAAACAACGGATGGGCTATCTCAACACCTTCCCATGTGCAATATAAAGGCTATTACTTTGCCGAACGCGCTAAAGCATATCACATTCCCGGGGTAACAATAGACGGAAACAACGTTCTGGCAGTTTACTCAACTGTTAAAGAATGGGCAAAGAAATTAAGGGAAACCAACTCAGGACCTGTAGTTATTGAAGGCATTACATTTCGTGTAAGGGGTCACGAAGAGGCATCAGGTACAAAATATGTCCCTCGTGAACTAATTGAATACTGGCAGAAAAGAGACCCTGTTGTAACATATGAAAAATGGCTCATTGAACAGGGTTACCTATCGGAACAACAGGCTCATGATATAAAAGCAGAATTGAAAGAACAGATAGAGGATGCTTTGAATAAAGCTCTAAAAGACCCATTACCAGAGCCCCGCTCTCAAAAACTATTTGATGTTTATGCCCCTACCCCTAAATCAGTAACAGAAGGCGTTCTGCCGGAAACAGATGCTACGGTCAGAGAACTCAGATATGTTGATGCAATAAAAGAAGGCTTATATATAGCCATGAAGCGGCATCCCAACTTAATCTTGATGGGACAAGACATAGGTGAATATGGCGGAGTGTTTAAAGTAACAGAGGGGTTCGTCAAGGAATTTGGCGAGGACAGAGTTCGTAACACACCTTTGTGTGAATCTGGAATAGTGGGCACTGCTCTGGGATTGTCCATCGCTGGATGCAAAGCAATGGTTGAAATGCAATTCTCTGACTTTGTTAGTTATGCTTTCACGCAGATTGCAAATAACCTTGCTAAAATATACTGGCGTTGGGGACAAAATGCAGATGTAGTAATTAGAATGCCCACTGGAGCAGGGGTCGGAGCTGGACCTTTCCACTCTCAGTCCACTGAAGGATGGTTCGCCCACATACCAGGACTTAAAATTGTATATCCCTCTACCCCTTATGATGCAAAAGGGCTGTTGCTTGCTTCCTTTGAAGACCCCAATCCAGTAATGTTCTACGAACACAAATTTTTATACCGAAGTATCAAAGGACCGGTGCCAGAAGGTTTCTACACAGTCCCCATAGGAAAAGCACAATTAGTAACAGAAGGGGATGATTTAACTATCATAACATATGGTTGGGGTGTCCACAAAGCAACGGAAACAGTCAAATCACTAAATATAAGTGCAGACATTATAGATATGAGAACTCTTCTACCCTACGATAAGGAAGCAATAGCCCAAAGCGTTAAGAAAACCGGTAAAGTCTTAATTTTATACGAAGACACCCTTTCCTATGGAGTAGGGGCAGAATGGTCCGCTTTCATAAGCGAAAACCTTTTTGAATATCTTGATGCACCAATTGTTAGAGTGGCTTCCGCCGACATACCTGTTCCCTTTGCTACTTCACTTGAACAGGTATTCCTGCCATGGGGCAGGCTCAAAGACGCCGTAAAATTCCTGGTTGAGTATTAGAATTTGGGGCATTCGCAACATGAGATGGCAAAAAATAGTAGTTATCAGTATCGTCTTCATATTTCTAACGATCTTAACTCAAATCGGTGGGGTTGTTTTTCTGGTCAGTCTCTTTGTGACACGCATATTTCCCAATTTTAAAGGACGAGCTATACTAACATTTATAATTCTATACTTGCTCTCAACTTTTCTCATAGTCCCTAATGTTGCACCTTTCTTTGGACGGGAACCTGTCCAACACACGCAACGAATCCAACCTGCAACACCATTAACAATTATCTTGAACAGAAATTACGTACATCCAGAAGTTAATAAGCTACTACAAGAAGCAGAACAACATCTTGAGGGCACTAAAATAAAAATTCTTTACTTAGATGCAAACTTTCCTTTTATTAATGGTTTTCCAATGCTTCCACACCTGAGCCACAATGATGGCAAAAAAATTGACATTAGTTTTGTTTACGAAACCCCTGACGGAAAAATAACCCCTAAAGTCAAATCAGTAAGTGGTTACGGAATCTTTGAAAGCCCTAAACCAGGGGAACCAAACCAGCCCCAAAAATGCAAACAACAAGGGTACTTTCAATATGATTACACGAAATTTT
>WFXT01000126.1 GCA_015490475.1 Bacteroidota bacterium | reverse complement strand
TATCTTAACAGAAGAGGAAATCACGGATATAGTAGCCTACTTAAAGACTCTGGAAGGCAATAGTTGATTGACGTTACTATTGGAGATAGGGTTGCTTAGTTAGCATTCTATACGTATCGCTATGAATACTATGGAAACGGAGAGGTTTAAAGCAGGTCTTGTTCCCATTATAGGGCGTCCTAATGTTGGTAAGTTAACTCTCATTAATTCGTTAACAGGAAGTAAGTTATCCATTGTGACGCCTAAGGCACAGACTACAAGACGTAGAATTCTTGGTGTTGTTAATGGTGAAAATTACCAGATTGTTTTTGCTGACACACCGGGAGTGATAGACCCTGCCTATGAACTGCACAATAGAATGATGAAGCAGGTTAAGAGAGCCCTTTCAGATGCAGATGTCATTTTATTGATGACTGAGCCAAAGGATAATATAGAATTATGGAATGAGAATCCCTTGAACAAGTATGTTAAGTTAATGCAGGAAACAAAGATGCCTGTGGTTGTTATGGTCAACAAAACGGACACTATCAGTGCTGATAGAGTGGAGGCATTGAGAGCACAATGGGATCAGTGGTTAAAAGAGAGGTTTACGGAAGGGACAGTGGTTACGGGATCTGCCCTCACAGGTGAAGGATTGAACAAACTAATTGATGCAATTGTTAACTTTCTTCCATATAGCCATCCTTTATTTCCCCCAGACCAGATTACTGATATAACAGAAAGACTGTGGGTCGCAGAAATAATAAGGGAAAAGATATTCTTGCAGTATCGTCAGGAAGTGCCATATTCCACAGAAGTTATAGTTACTGACTGGCAAGATAAGGAACATATTGTGGTTATTAAAGCAGAAATAATTGTGGAGCGAGATAGTCAGAAAAAAATTCTCATTGGTAAGGGAGGCAGTGCTATTAAGAAAATAGGTATTCAAGCAAGGGAGGAAATAGAACAGATGCTCGGCAAGAAGGTTTATCTGGAACTTTTTGTCAAAGTGAGAAGGGATTGGCGAGAACGCAATGACTACCTCAAATATCTTGGTTATGAGTGAGCCGTATGCTGAATATCGCCCATTAGTAACTATAGTGGGCAGACCTAATGTGGGCAAGTCAACTTTGTTCAATAGATTGGTCAGGCAACGCAAATCTATTATTCACGACCAGCCCGGTGTAACGAGGGATGTGCTTATCGCACCCGTTAGAGGAGAAAACTTTTATATTGCCGATACAGGAGGATTATTACCTGAGGAACTAAGGTCTAATGACGATTTTGCCCCATACATAGCACGTCTGGTAGAGGGAATAATTCCCGCTTCTGATTTGATACTTGTCATTGTTGATGGGAAAGCAGGACTAACACCGGCAGACGAATACATAATAGAACGCATTAGGAAGCAAAACAAACCATTTCTTGTTGTTGTCAACAAAGCAGAGAGTAGTAAAGTAAGGCAAGACCCAGAATGGCTCTCACTGGGCATTCCAGAAGAAAATATCTGGTTTATTTCTGCTCTGCACGGCAGGGGCGTTCCTGAGTTGATTCAAATTATTAAGTCTTTTCTTCCTGACGTTAAGCAGGAGGAAAAAGCAACGGAAGACCTTCCCCGTATTTCAATAGTGGGACGTCCTAATGTTGGTAAGTCAACCCTATTGAATTCCATCATTGGATATGAAAGGGCTCTGGTTTCTGAGATAGCAGGCACTACACGAGATATGATAGAGGTTCCAGTTCGGTATTACGGTAAAGAATTTATTCTTGTAGATACAGCAGGGTTGAGGCGGAAGTCGGCGGTGGATTCGGCAATAGAGGCATATTCAATAACCAGAACTGTTAAAGCCATTGAGGCATCGGATGTGGTCGTCCTGTTGATGACTGCTGAAGAGCCTGCCACAAGACAGGACCTAAGGATTTTTCACCTTATTGTATCACGGTGGAAGGGTGTCGTGGTCGCTATCAATAAATGGGATCTGGTGGCACACGAACCGCATCAATTTCAGCAGAGATTGATTAATTATGTCAAAGGTAGGCTTGTTCCAATGAATGATGTGCCTATAGTTACTGTTTCTGCAAAAGAAAAAAAGCGAGTGCATAAAGTGGTTGATGTCGCCCTGAATGTATATAAAAGACTAACTTTTAGAATACCTACATCGCAACTTAATAGGTATTTGCTACCTATTATCCAAGAAACACCACCGCCATCTTACAGAGGCAAATATGTTAAAATCAAATATGTTACACAGGCAGGCATTAAACCACCAACATTTGTATTCTTTACAAACTACCCAGAAGGCATAAAGGAATCTTATAAACGCTTTCTTGAGAAGAAAATCAGAGAAAAGTGGGACTTCACAGGAGTTCCTCTTAAGTTAGAGTTCAGATCTAAATGGCAAGACAAAGAATAGATTTTTGTTCAAACCATACAACTCATATCTTTACATAATAAAGGCACAAATGAAGTCGTTTTATAACCGAAAATCACAAGGTGTGAAGAGGCTTCCACTATTAGGAGTTTTAGGATTGGTAATCATGGGATATACATCTACTGCACAGACACGAGTGGTTACCACCGCTGTGCCTACATTACGCATAGCACCAGATGCTAGGGCGGCAGGAATGGGCGACGTAGGGGTTGCAACACCGCCAGATGCCAGTACTACCTATTGGAATACTGCTAAACTGGCATTCGTCCCCTATAAAGCAGCAGTCCAATTTTCTGCTATTCCATGGCTTCACGCTCTGGTTAACGATATATGGATTTATTACTTATCGGGATATTACAAAGTTGATGACCAGCAGTCCTTAGGAGGAGCAGTCAGATATTTTGACCTTGGAAGCCTTACATGTACAGATTACAATGGTGAGCCAATAGGGGAATCTAATCCTCATGAATATGCAGTGGACCTTTCTTATGGACGTAAGTTTTCCCCTAATTTTTCGCTTGGTTTGGGGCTCAGGTTCATTTATTCTAACTTGACTACTGGAGGATGCCGTGCTGCATTGGGTAACACATTTGATTTGAAGCCGGCAGGTACATCATTGGCAGGAGATATAGGGTTTTATTATAGAAAACCATTTGATTACAAGGGCAATGAAGCCCATTGGGCAATAGGTGTTAATATTTCCAATATTGGTTCCAAAATAGCATACACAGAATCAACAGTTAGAGATTTTATCCCAACCAATTTAGGTATAGGAGGTGCTGTTTATCTACCCATTGACAATCATAATGAATTGACTATTGCGGCTGAAATTAATAAGTTGATGGTTCCCACGCCAGACCCACAAGGTGAGTATAGACAAAAGTCCGTTGTAGAAGGAATGTTCACTTCATTTTTTGATGCCCCGGGCGGCTTCAAGGAGGAGTTGCAAGAGACAAATTTCGCTATCGGGTTGGAATACTGGTATATCAAGCAGTTTGCTATACGAACAGGATATTTCTATGAACATCCTCAGAAAGGAAATAGGCAATATGCCACTTTGGGTGTTGGGTTACGATTTAAAATGTTCAGTCTGGATATTTCATATCTATTACCTACTACGAGACAGCCAAGCCCTCTTCAGAATACTTTCAGATTTACCTTCCATTTCACTATTGACAAAGGGAATGAGGAGGCACAGCCTCGTGAATAGAGAATAACGTTATAGAGGTTGTTATCAAAACAGTAGTGTACTTGGACAGTATCTCTTATAGAGTGGGGAGCGGTTGGGACGTTCACAGGCTTGTTCCAGCGGGAAAGCCGTTTGTTCTGGCAGGAGTGCGAATTGATTATCCTTTAGGTTTGAAAGCACATTCCGATGGCGATGTAGTTGCTCATTCGCTTGCAGATGCTTTGCTGTCTGCCATTGGCGAAAATGATATAGGAGAACATTTTCCTGACAATGATCCCAATTGGGAAAATGCTACAGGCGAAGAGATTGTGGGTAAAGTGGTTGAGTTGGTTCGTGCAAGGGGCTTCACAGTAGTTAACGTAGTTATTACCATATTTGCTCAATATCCTAAATTAAAGCCGTATCGTATAAGTATAAAAAACTCTGTTTGTAAGTGGCTTAATCTGGAAACTAACAGCGTGGCAGTTCACTTTAATACTGTTGAAGGGCTTGGAGTGATTGGTGCTGGTGCTGCCGTGGCATGTCATACAGTGGTTCTCATTAAACGGAAAATTTGACTATCTTTGCTAAAAAATAGAGCCCATGAGAAGGATACGCAAGGTTGTTTTTGCATTGCTGTTGTTGTCTTTTGTGGCAACCATTCTGCCTTCTTGCCAAAGGGAGGGATGTCCGGGTAACATGGGACAGCCAATGAGGAGACGATGACCTCAGGTGGGACAATAGGAGAGGGAATGCATGCTTAGAATAATCTTATTCATTATTTGGGTAAGTTTCTTTAATCTTGTTAGCGCGCAGGAAAGCAGCCGTATTTTATATCGTAGAAGTAATGAGTTCTTTCCAGAGATACACTCATATAGCTGGGGTGTTGGGTGGCGTCATTTGAGACATAAAACGTGGAAATATTGGCTTGGCTGGGAAGTAGGATTGGCTCATCTAAAACATCCTAAAGAAGCAAGAATACAGCCTTTGCCAGCCTTTGGAGATGCAGCATGTGCTCAGTCAGTTCAAATGCGCTCTTATGTCTATGGTAAGCAGAATGATTTCTGGGCATTGAGAACCTCTTTCGTTAATTCATTTTTATTGTTTGATGCAGCAGAGGAAGGGGGAGTATCCGTTAAACTTTTAACTAATGTAGGAGTCTCTTTGGGTCTATTAAAACCCTATTACCTATACGTAGTGAAAATTGAATCAGATAATAGTTGTTCAATAGAACCTGTGAAATACGATTCAACTATTCATCCTTTGGCAAACCCGTTTCTTGATACACGCTATATTTACGGCAGTGCTGGACTTACTGGATTGGGAGAAACCAAGTTAAGACCCGGAATTTTATTACAAGCATCACTGGTATTCAATTGGGCTGAAGAGCCCGCAATTAGAAGCATTGAAGTAGGGACACGAATAGAACATTTTATAAAGCCTGTGCCTATTATGGCATTAATTGAAAACAGGTCTATGTTTGCTGCCTTGTTTTTGAGAATTACATTTGGAAAACTGAAAA
Organism: Bacteroidota bacterium; assembly: GCA_015490475.1. Lineage (GTDB taxonomy): Bacteria > Bacteroidota > Bacteroidia > JAADEI01 > JAADEI01 > JAADEI01. The sequence continues at coordinate 2,998 of WFXT01000126.1, read as the reverse complement.
ATCCTTCTTGATGGCTGCTGTAAGAGAACGAAAGCCCCCATGGTTAAAGGTTAAACTCACCTTGAATGAGGATTTTGCACGAGTTTCAAAGGCTGTTAGAGATAACAGTCTACACACTATTTGTCAAAGTGGCAATTGTCCAAACATAGGGGATTGTTGGGGCGTCGGCACTGCAACTTTTATGATTCTTGGTAATGTATGCACTCGTTCTTGCGGGTTCTGTGCTGTGCTTACAGGAAGACCACTGGCAGTGGATTGGGATGAGCCATGGAGAGTAGCTAAGGCTGTAAAACTGATGAATGTAAAGCATTGTGTTATAACTTCTGTAGATAGGGATGAATTGAAGGATTTGGGTAGTAGGGTTTGGGCTGCTACTGTCAGGGCTGTGAGAGCTCTAAATCCTAACACGACTCTTGAAACGTTAATACCCGATTTCAAAGGAGATACTAAAGCTTTGGATGAAATCATAGCTGTTCGTCCCGAAGTGGTTTCACACAACATGGAAACAGTTAAGAGGTTGCATCCTATCGTTAGACCGCAAGCAAAATATGAGCGAAGTCTTTTTGTTATCAAATATTTAAAAGATCATGGGATAAGAACAAAGAGTGGATTTATGTTAGGACTCGGAGAGACCAAAGAAGAAGTGCTTGAATTGATGGAGGATCTAAGGAAGCATGGCTGTGACGTATTGACAATAGGACAATACTTGCGTCCCACACCGAGACATTTACCAGTAAAGAGATATGTCCCCCCAGAGGAGTTTGAATACTATAAGGAGATTGGCTTGAAAATGGGTTTTGACATGGTGGAGAGTGCACCATTGGTTAGGTCGTCTTACAGAGCTGAAAAGCATGTGGGTAAAGTTTCAAACTGGTTTGTGCCTAAATTAAATTTTGTCGTATCTTTGCAGAAAGACATACCACAAAATTGAGAACGAGATGAAGCGAGTAGTGCTTGGAACAGGACTGGTAATTACTGGTCTGCTTATCAGTGGAACAATATACTATTCGTTACTTCAGACTGAGCAGGATAGTTTGATAGAAAAAGTTAGACTGGAAGAGGCTGAAAGGGAGAAATATGAATGGGGTAGAAGCAAAGAATATTGGTTACCAAGGTTAGCAAATCCAGAAACGGGAAAGATTGATTATGTAGAGATAGCACAAATTAGGAGTGAAGCATTAAGAAAGAGTGTATTAAGAGCAGGAATGGCTCTTCAGTGGGTTAATCTGGGTCCAACCAACCAAGGTGGTAGAACCAGGGCAATATTGATTGACCCCAATAACCCAAATCGCATAATAGTCGGTGCTGCCTCTGGTGGTGTATGGTATTCGGAAAATGGAGGACAATCGTGGCAACCTGCAAAAGGATTAACCAATCTTAACATTAGTTGTTTAGCACGTGACCCATCCACAGGATGGATATATGCTGGAACTGGAGAAGCTTTCGCTGCCTTTGACAATTTCAACAGTATTGCATTTGGAGGCAATACGGGAGCCGCCGGCTATGGTATTTTTGTATCAAAGGATGGCGGTAAAACTTTTGAGCACTTACCAAGCACTACGCCAACTGCTTATGGTAACTTATCTGAAAGGTGGACTTTTGTTAACGATATAGATATTACTTCGTCGGGTAGAATTTATGCAGCTACTGTCAGCGGACTGGTGTATTCCGATGATGGTGGTTCAACATGGACAGAAGTGAATGGCATATCAGCCACCTCAATGGTCCTTGATGTTGAAGTGCTTTCAACAGGTAAAGTTTTTGCAGCTCTACGAAATGGCGTTTACGAATCTAATGATGGTGTAAACTTTACACTTATTGACGCTGCCACTGGTCTTGACCTGCCTACTAACAGTGCACGAATTAAGATTGCATCCAACGGTAATGTTGTATATGTAGTAGCAATAGAAAATCAATTCATAGGCGGACCATTGTATGCTGTTTATAGGTCTGATGATGGTGGTGCTTCATGGTATGTGATTGGTGACGGTACTCGCTCTGATGGTCAACCTACGATTGAATTTGAACCGTTTTGCTACTTGGATCAGTCAGGAACCCCTACACATTGCCAGGGTTACTATAATATGGCTTTAGAGGTTAGTCCTCACAATCCAGATTTGGTATTGTTAGGAGGGATTTTCCTATATAGATGGACCCCAGATGAAGGTTGGATTGAGGCTTCAGGAGATATCTTTCCGCTTCATGTTGACCATCATGATATAGCTTTTCATCCGGTGGCAGACAGTGTGGTTTATGTAGTCAATGATGGCGGTGTTTGGATTTCTTACGACTATGGCAGGACGTTCTACGAAATCAATAAGAATTACATTACAACACAATTTTATGGTTTTGATGTAAATGCATTGACTGCCAGCCCATCAGGAGGTTGTCAGGATAATGGAACACAATACCTGCCATACATAGCTTTTTCGCCGGGCATGGGATTTCAAATAGGGGGTGGTGACGGAGGATATAGTGCCTTTGCACCTAAGCGGGGTGTGGTGTTCTATTCTTCACAATTTGGATGTTTTCTCAAAGGTCGCATTGATCAAGCCACTCAATTTGGCTTGGGTGGAACCCCTATAGGAAATGGTGCTGATGGATGTATTCAAGGTGCTTCATTCATACATCCTTTGAGGGTTTGGGAGGACGTGTCTTCTGATGTACCAGATACATTTTATTTCGCCCGTTTGAGAATAGTAACTTCCCCGCAGGAGTTAGATTCGTTCTTGAATAATTTTAGAGTTCTTACTTATAGAGTATATGACCTTGATACCGATACTGATAGTGTTTCTGTTCTTTATTTAGAAGGTGAACCAATGGCTGGTCCGCGAATAATTGTTGTGACTGCATCGGATAACAAGGTTGCATTATCTAAGACTGCTGCTGAACCGGTATTACCTTTGATTTGGTACTTGCATGGTTCTGCTACAGTTGGTAATACCAATGATATTGCAATCAGTAATGATGGTGAATGTGCATATTTTGTGACTGGTCT
>WFXT01000125.1 GCA_015490475.1 Bacteroidota bacterium | reverse complement strand
TGATGTAAGACTTATTTACGATTACTATTATGAAACACAATGATATAAGTAACAAAACATATCTATAGCGCCGTCACGAATTAGTTGAGCCTTACAGTGAGAGTTCTAATATCTCCTGTTTCGCTTTTTATTTGCACCCAATAAATACCAGGGGCAAAGTTGTGAACAAGATTCAGCCTGCTCTGTTTTTCAACAGTGCCACTCCATAATCTATTTCCAAGGATATCATAGACGGACACTTCGTAAAGCATTCTAGAATAATTGACAAAAGAGAGGAGCCCAGCATGGGTTATTACCCTGAAATCATTTGATATCATGCCCATTTCACCTGCTGACACATGGGTAACAGACACGGGAACAGCCTTGAAGACCATCGTTCGTACCGTAGCACTGCTATCTCCGGGGTCATACACTATTAGCTCTATATTTGCCGAGTCGGTTTGAAGTCCGTCGGGTTTTGAAATGAATACAGAAACATCTGCTTTCTCGCCACTACCCAGTACAAGAGTGCCTTCTGCGTTAGAACTTTGAGAACAATTATTTCCAACACAGACAGTAACTTCACATCCCTCTGGCACATCCTGTTTAACAACTTTCCAGTTTAGAGTTAGAAGTTTGCCTGTTTGATTAACTATCTGGTTATCTAATACAATTTCCGGTTCGTCAGTAGTTGTTTCCATCCTGACAGTGTCCTGCTGAACACTAATAGTTGGATTCTGGGCGTTTATGTAAAAAGCAATAAACAAAGCAATTCCGCTTTTGAAAAATTTCCACATCCCAATATGTTTTAGTTGTTTCAACATGTCATCTGATTTCAAAGATACGACATTTTAATTATACGCAAAAAGTGTGCCATGCGTTGAAAATATTTTTGAACATAATTCCTTATCTTTTAACTTTGACCGTTGTGAATATGTGGAAAGTAATACGACTGTGGTTAATGGGTGTAGTTTTGCCATTAATTGCATTCGCTCAGCCTGTCGTGTCTATTAAACAGGCTCCTGTTCCGGGTTATTTTATGAGATATGATGTTGACGATGGCATTGATTCTTCAATGATAACGGCTCCTTCATCAGAGCCACAAGTGTGGGATTTTACGTCTTATGACAATGTTTATCAGGACACATTGAAGTTTTTATATCCTTACCAAACGCCATATTACTCTTTGTTTCCCTATGCTTTTTACTCAACTCGTTTGATTGCACGGACAGAAACTCTTTTTGTATATATAACACGAACTATTGACTCTGCAAACAATATTCTCATAGATGAAATAGCGGGAATAGCAGGGAAGGCAATGAATGATTCTCTGAGGCTGGCATTAGGTGATTCATTTTATGTTGCAAAAGCTTTTGCTTCTAAAAAGAGTATCGTTTTGAGGTTACCCATTCGTTTGGGCGATGAGGTTTATGATACGGCAGAATACATAATTTATAATTATAGAGACAATACCCCTAAGGATATGAGAATTGAGGTGTATAATCATTTTGTTGCTGATGCGTGGGGATGGCTATATACCCCCAATAAGGATTCTTTCTTTGTTTTGAGGGTCTATGAAGAGAGAACGTTTGCTTTCTATATAAAATTTCTCAATTGGACGAAATTGGGGGAATTAGTTATGCGAACATATTCCTTTTTTGATAGTGTTAATATAGCCCCAGTAGGCGTAATAACTATTGACATTAATGGAAAGCCAGACGCTTTTAAATATTATGCCAACATTACTGACTCGCTCAAGCAGGATACCATTGCTGACCAATACTCTTATGAATTATACTTCAATGGCTCTTTCCTTTATGTTCCCATATTGAGCTCTGAGGACATTCCAGAAAGGATTACAATTTATTCACCAGATGGTAGAATACTGGAAGAACACTATTACACGCCGATAGTTCCAGTAAGAACGAAAGGCTTATTCATTGCAGAGGCTATGTGGAAGAATCTCATTATCAGAAGGAAATTTTACGCATTCTAATATTTACCCTTTAGTTTGTCAAGGACTGCCTACCTTTGTAAAAAATATCATAAATATGAGCAGTAGAATTCAACTTGGTCTTGAAATAAACGATTCTTTTCAAGAATCTTTACCAGTATTCAAGGTTGCCCATGCCAATACTTTAAAGGGAGAGGCAAATGAGTATATCAAAAACGCTCTGGACAGAAAGGTTAAGTTGATTCCTGCAGGACACAACCAGTGGTTTGCCGTACTATATCGTGACAAAGGCGAAAATGAGTTTTATGTTATAAAGGAAGAGGCAAGGAGATTGGCATCAAAAGTAGAGAGTCTCGCTGACGAGCTGAAATTAGACACAATAGTTACAGACTTTGACCTGCGCGGTTTCACAGAATCGCAAGTTAAGGATATACAATTATCGTTTGTAGAGGGGCTTGTTCTGTCAAACTATAGATTTGTGAAATATAAGAGCAAACCAGAAAAACATATTTCTGCTTTAAAGAAGGCTATTCTGAAAGGCTTCAATGTTTCAGAGGCTGAACTTGACCAGCTACTCAATGTTCTTGAATCTGTGTATTATGTAAGGGATCTTGTCAACGAACCACCTAATGTGCTTACGGCTGAGGCTATGGCTCGGTCCTTCTATGAAACGGGACAAGAAGTTGGTGTGAAAGTAACCATTCTGGACAAATCTGCCATAGAGAAAGAAAAAATGGCTGGTCTGCTCGCTGTTAATAGGGGAAGCGCATTTCCACCAACATTCACTATCATGGAATATATGCCCGATAATGCAGTTAATGAAAAACCGATTGTTCTGGTTGGTAAGGGAATTGTCTTTGACACTGGTGGAGTAAGTTTGAAATCAACACCCAATAATATGGACTGGATGAAGATGGATATGGGTGGTGGAGCAACAGTGGCAGGTATCATAGAAGCAATAGCGAGAAACAAGTTGCCTTTGAAGGTAGTGGCACTAATACCTGCCACGGATAATAGACCCGGTCCTGCATCGTACCTTCCAGACGACGTGATTGAGTATTCTGACGGAACCACAGTGGAAGTCTTAAACACAGATGCAGAGGGGCGACTGATTCTTGCTGACGCCCTTATTTACGCCCGTCGCTATGACCCACTTATGGTTATTGACTTTGCCACATTGACAGGTTCTGCCATGCGTGCCACAGGTCCATACGCCGCTGTGATGTTCTCTACATTAGACAGAGACAAGACACAAAAAATCTTACAAGAAGGGTTTGAGACTTATGAGCGAATGGTTGAATTCCCGTTATGGGAAGAATATGGCGAGGACATTAAATCCACTGTTGCAGACATTAAGAACATAGGAGGTCCCTATGCCGGAGCTATTATTGCCGCCAAATTCCTTCAGAACTTTGTGAAGTATCCATGGGTTCACGTGGATATTGCAGGTACTGCATTCTTAGATAGAAAAATGTATTACCTGCCTAAGGGGGGAACTGGCTGGGGAGTCAGAATGATTTATTCTTTCCTGAAAAAGGAATTTGTTGAAAAATAGGTTAGAGCAGAAGGAAGTGGAGCCGTCCCTGATTGTGAGTGGTGGAGACCCACTGGGTGTGGGACCTTATCTCATTGCCTATGCACTGGTAAATGGACTTTTTCCAGATAACACGTATATAGTTTGCACCCGGGAAGTGGTTAACAAATGGTATCAAGAATTAGGGGGCACTGACCTTTCGGAGATAGACAAAGTGCATATTGTTGATATTACTGAATCAAGGGCGTGGACATTGCCAGAAGAGGCTGGATGGTTGTCCTACAGATATTTATCTGTTGCTACATCTCTGGCTTTAAAATATCATACAGTTCCACTGTTAACCTTGCCGATCAATAAGTACAGATGGAGAATGGCTCACGTTCCTTTCGTAGGACACACTGAGTTTTTCAAAGATATGTTCCCAGATTTTGACCCTATCATGGCAATGAAACATAAAAATTTGTTCGTCATTGCTATAACAGACCACATTCCGTTAAAAGAAGTTATCGGACTGTTTAACAATTCAGATCGGTTATACTGGAGACTCTGGGACATTCTAAAAGAATTGAAGTGGTTTAAGAATTTAAGTAGCAATAAAGTAAAAATAAGGCGTGTTGCCATCACGGGTTTAAATCCACATGCAGGGGAAGTACCAGCTCTGGGCACTGAAGAAAGGGAAATTATGTTGCCCGTGATAAAGCAATTGCGGGAACATTATCCAGAGATGGAGATAAGCGACCCTTTACCTGCCGATAGTTTTTGGGGCATGGGCATGTGGAAAAATTTTGATGTAGTGCTGGCGCCATATCATGACCAGGCATTCATACCTTTCAAAATCTTAGTTGAAGGCAGAAGGGGAGTGCATATGACCCTTGGACTACCCATTTTTCGCATTTCACCTATACATGGCACTGCTGATGAGGCAGTCAGGAAAAGACAGGTCAATCCAGACTCTTTTCTGGAATGTCTGGAAGAAATAAAGCATTTATTACGATAATATGCGGATGAGGATAACTTTCCTTGGAACAGGGGGCTCGCAAGGAATTCCCGTATTAGCTTGTGGCTGTGAAGTATGCAGTTCTGAAGACCTTCACGATAAACGGCTCAGAACATCGGCATGGATAGAGGTTCAAGGATTACACATTATAATTGACACAGGACCAGATTTTAGACAACAGGCGTTGAGGCACAAAATTCCTAGGGTTGACTATGTTTTAATAACTCATGCTCACAGGGACCACGTGGCAGGACTTGATGAATTAAGAAGCTATTACTTTAAACAGAACAAAAAACCTATTCCTGTCTATGCTGATGAAATAGCATGGAATTCCATACGGAAACAGTTTTATTTCATCTTTGAAAATGCTAATTATCCGGGTGTTTTAAAAATTGATGATAGGAAGATTGAACCTTATAAGCCTTTCTCATTGGGGAAAGTGGAAGTTTTGCCTTTCGTAGTTTATCATTATATGCTTCCTGTCATGGGCTTTAGGATAGGCAAAGTGGCATATATTACAGACGTTAGCCGAATTCCCGCTGAATCAATGAAATATTTGAAAGACTTGAAGCTTCTTGTTATTAGTGCTTTACAACAGGAACCGCACATAGCACACTTCACACTTGAACAGGCTGTTGACATAGCCCGTCAGGTGAGAGCAGAACAGACCAGAATAGTACACATAGGACACAGAATGGGACTTCACAGGGAAGTGAATCAGCAATTGCCAGAAAACATAAAGCTGGCATACGATGGGGAGATGATTGTGCTATAGGTTTTCTCTGCTAAGGAAGTACCTCATCCCGGCCCCTCCTGGAGGCGGGGAGGGGAGTTCAGGGGAGGGGTGTAAAGATGAAATAGAAAACGAACCATTGAGTAAGCAGAGTTACACGGAGTATGGACACAGAGTTTGGAAAACAAGGGTTCTGAAAGAAGAACTTTGAGAATGAACTCTGTGCAACGCTGTGTTACTCTGTGATTTGTAAAATTTACGCCCTGTGAAGAACGGTGAATCCACATAATACCATAAAGCGGGACTTTTGCGTTCTTTTGGTTGATTATGGGAGATGGATTCAACGAGTGGATGGATTCTCACGAAATAGAGCAGTATGTGTATCAACTGGTGATGCGTAATAAGTGGAAATCTGCTCTTCGTGTTATTGATAAAGGGCTTTCTATTTTTCCTTTAAATGAGGACCTATTAAGTCTTAAACTGCAACTTCTCATTAAAACTCAAAAAATCAGAGAGATACCCGAGACTCTTGCGCAATATGAACTTTTGAAAGGCAAGACGTTGCTAACCATAGCAGTGAGGACAATATTAATAGCATTAAAGGACCCTAAAAAGGCATTAAGAAAACTTTTATATGAATTAAGCGATTCAAATGTTTCACCAGCTCTGGTTAATTTCTTCCTTGCATTTGTTAATTATTTTGTTGAACATGGTTACTTCAAGCCGGATGTTGCTTTTAAACTATCTGCCAGAGTTTTAAATGTACACGGCGAAAAGGTTAAACAGGATACATACACTTTCCTTTTGCTCAATGATATGCTTCATTTCTTGCCCAGGAGGGAACTCAAGAAGCACTTGTTACGAAATGACGTATTGTCTGAGAAAGGATATTGGGGTTTATGGTGGCATGCGGGAAGGTACATGCTCAGTAAAGGTAAGACAGGAAGCGCCAGATTCTTTGCAGTTGCCAGAAAGTTAGCCTTCCCTTATTTCCAAAAGACAATGAGTTTCTATCTTGCATTTTCTTACTTAAGGGATATGAGACCTCAACATGCCATGAGGTGGATAAACAAAATCCAGATTTCACAGGAAAGATTTCCAGGTCTTTACAGACTTAAAATGTATATATTAGCCAGATCTCTTTATATGAAAGGAAACGTTGAAGACGCCCTTTTTCCTTTAACTGAATTGTTAACAAGCACAAGAAAGCCGTCATTATACATTCAGTCGCTATATGCACGGGCGATGCTTAGGGCTTATCCAGATGACAGAGACAGAACTCGCACATTTTTGAAATTATTGAAAGTACTAAGATTTCCGGAAGACATGCTCTGGTGTATGACCGCCAGATTATATCTTGAACAGGGGCAAAAGGAGAAAGCCATCAACTATTTGAAAGACCGAACGCAATATTGCGAATCGCCTTTGATACAATCATTTTTGTGGGCTTTGTATGGAACAGAGAACCTGACAGATAAACAGAAAAAATTACTAAAGAGACTTCAAAGAGATGACGTGAGATGGACATTTTTGAGGGAAGAATTCCTATCTTTGACATCAAAATGGCTTAGGCAACTATGAGCACGGTGGAAGCGTTTCTGTCCCAAATTCCTGAGAGGAGCAGGAAGCCAAGGGAAGTGGGTATCACAATGGTTATGGACAAAGGATTGGGTGTTTATGGTGCAAGAGACCTTGCTGAATCGGCAGGAGAATATATAGATTTATTAAAGTTAGGTTTTGGAACAAGTTTGTTAACACCTGATCGCATTCTTAAAGAGAAACTTGAGGCATATCGCAAAGCCAATATGGAGCCATATCCTGGGGGGACACTATGGGAAGCTTTCTATATCAGAGATGCTCTTGACAAATACGAAGCATTTGTGGAAAAATGGGGTTTTACAACTATTGAAATATCAGACGGGACCCTTCATCTGTCTATTGATGAAAAATGCAAGCAAATAGAAAGATTTGCAAAAAAATACAGAGTCGTTACTGAAGTTGGTTATAAAGACGTGGAAACCATAGGAGGGGCACAGGAGTGGATATATCGGATTAAACGAGAATTGGAAGCAGGAGCGTGGCGAGTGATACTGGAAGGACGCGAAAGTGGAAGCATAGGAATCTATGATAGTGCAGGGAAGGTAAAGCGAGAGTTAGTTGATGCAATAGCTGCTGAAATTCCTCTGGAAAAGATAATCTGGGAGACACCTAAAAAACCACAACAAGTGTGGTTTATAAAGCACTTTGGTGCCAATGTAAATCTTGGAAATATAAATCCTGCTGAAGCCATAGCGGTGGAAGCCCTCCGTCTTGGACTGAGAGGTGATACGCTGACTCATTTCATAAAGTGAGTTTATGTCACAAAAGACCAAGCAAGGCTTATCATATTTAGTCAAGCATCTGTTGGCTATGGTGATAATTGCTATTCTTTTATTCATTGGGCTCAACTTGTTTCTAAAAAACTATACCCGCCATGGCGTTACTATCGTCGTGCCCGATGTGAAGGGGCTTCCCATAGATTCTGCAATTTCTGTGTTGACCAAAGAACAACTAAGATACAGAGTTATTGACTCATCTTATGTGGACACATTACCGGGAGGAATTGTCATTAAGCAAAACCCAGATGCGGGGAGGGAAGTAAAGCCAGAACGCACAATTTACTTAACAATTTCTTCCTATTCTGCACCGAAGGTGAAAATGCCAGACTTAATTGATATGCCTTTACAGACGGCTCAATCAATACTGGAAACAAACAATCTGAAAATAAAAGAAATCATCTATAAGCCAGACATTGCCAATAACGTTGTTCTGGAACAACTATACAAGGGTAAGCCCATAAAGCCAGGAACTTTAATTCCTATTAATAGCGAAATTACTCTTGTGGTTGGTATTCATGAGACCCAGCGCATGGTCATTGTTCCTGACGTTAGATGCCAAACATTAATGGAAGCACTGACCACGTTGCAGTTGTATGGGTTATCGCAAGGTTCCATTGTCGCAGACAAGCCCATTACTGATTCTTCACGTGTGTTTGTGGTGAAGCAGGAACCGCCTGCTGGCGATTCAAAACCCTTAGGCAGTCCCGTTGACGTATTTATTTCTGAAACTTTGCCTCCAGAATGTCAAAATGATGTATCTATACTGCCTTGAATTTCGTTAAATATGGTGTATTTATGATAGATATAGTTAACAAGTGGGGACAATGTTTGGTAGCCTTATTAACAGCATCAATTGTATCATTGTCTTATGCACAGGAGATATTAATGCCAATCTCTTTGTATATAGATAGAACCGCTTCATATAAACCTGCCCGTGAGAGTGTGTTGTCACTGCCCTTCGCAGACGATTTCTCACAATTAGAAAGGAGTGTCAAGTTGTGGGATATAAGGGGAGTTTACATTAATCATTCGCTTGGGAATTCAGAGCCGACCTATGGGATTGCTTCTTTTGACGGCATGAATAACAAAATGAAACCATATTCCGACACATACAATGCATGGGGTGGTGCAGATACTATGACAACACAACCCATTGACCTGTCTGGCTTTTCACCTGCAGATTCTATCATAGTTAGTTTCTATGTCCAGAGAAAGGGGCTGGGAAACGCTCCTTCTGTTGAAGACAGTCTGATTCTTGAAGCACTTACAAAATATGGAGATTGGAAAGTGCTATGGACTTCTTCTGCCACTCTTGACACAGTGTCTTTTGAATGGATAGCAATTAAGCTGGAAGATACTTTGTTTTTCCATAACAACCTTAAGTTTAGGTTCCGCAACTTAGCAACACTCTCTGGTTTCTTTGACCACTGGAATGTTGATTGGTTCTACGTTGATGCCAACAGAAGTATTAACGATACTGGCTTATTAGACGTGGCTATTCAGGAAGTTCCCTCTTCGTTAACATTGCCATATACCAGAATGCCATGGTATATGGTTCAAGCCAACCCTTCGTATGTGCAACAACTCTTTATTAGCATTTCAAACCTATCCAATGCTATCAGAAATACTCAGTATAGGTTTAGATTATTTGCTGGAAATCCACAACAGCTAATAGACTCTTCTTTATTCGTTGCAACGAACCTGTCACCCGGAACATCCCAATTTATGATGTCATTTACAAATTTTCCCGGCGCTGTGATTCCTACCGACACTGGTGTAGCAATACGTATTGAATATATCATCAATGCGGGTGGTAATTCATTTACTTTCAATGATACTGTTTCAAAAACTTACATATATGATGCAATGCTTGCGTATGACGATGGAACGCCAGAACTGGCTTATGGAGTGGAGGGACAGGGTGCTGCTTTCGCTTATAAATTTACGCTTCCTGCTCCTGATACCCTCTGGGGCTTGGCTATTTTATTCGTTGATCATGTCCGTCGTAATAACGAACCAGACCTTTTCTCTGTGGTTGTTTGGGATGACATATTCACTAATTCAATAATAGCACGGAAGGATTTCCAGATGCCCTGTGAGGTAGATTCAGGATGGAAATTTTGCATCTACAAATTTGACTATCCAATTGTAGTTCCCTCTACATTTTATGCTGGGTGGATACAAACTTCTGCTAATGCTATGTCTGTGGGCTTTGACAAAAATACTAATGCACGTGCCAATGCGTGGTTTAATACTATGGACACATGGGAGCAAAGCAAGTTTGATGGCACTGTTATGATTCGCCCTATAATAGGACCTTTCAAACTGGCAGAGAAATATCTTGCTCAACCTTCAACTTCAGAAAAGCCTGTTTTCTTGTCAGGACAAGAAATTCAAGCAATTCCCATATCACCTAATTCTTATCATCTTCGTGCATCCGAAATCGGGAATTGGAAATTATTTGACCTTTCTGGCAATCTCATAATGTCTTTTGAAAACAAGAACAACTTTGTAATATCTTTACCATACAAAGGTGTTTTTATCATTCAATGGGAAGGAGAGAAGAGCAGGGAAGCACTCAGGCTAATAGCATTTTAGTTTTTGTTGATGGATATTGTCCTTTATGTCATTGGCTTGCCAGATGGATTAGAAAACGTGACAAAAATAATATGTTTCAGTTCCATTCGCTCTCTTCCGAATTAGCCAGAAAGATGCTACCTGCGGGATTATACGCCAACACAAATACTGTCGTGGTGTTGCACAAGGGAAGAATATACACAAAGGGCAGGGCAGTAGTCTATATTTTAAGGCACCTGTCAGGCTGGAAAATAATTGCCATTATCTTAGGCATTTTTCCGAACTTCTTGCTTGACGCAGGATATACACTGATTGCGAAATTGAGATACAAACTTTTCGGAAAATACGATGTACGCTGGCTTGACAATGATAAAGAATTTTAATTAGGTTATGT
>WFXT01000124.1 GCA_015490475.1 Bacteroidota bacterium | reverse complement strand
GCATATTATTGAGCAGTAAATAATAACTTATGAACCCAATAATATCCTTGATTTTTATATCATGCCTGATAGCCCATCCATAATGTAAGATCCACCACTGATTTGATTGCGGAAAATATGACAATTCAACAGGAATAAATATCCATGAACCATATGACCTACTTAGATGAGTAAGTTGCCAGCCATAGTTAAAAATCAGGCGCCCTCCGATGGGATATAAACCTGAAAAGCGCTCATTCTTATGACTAAGAAGATAAATCCCTCCAGCAGAAAACTGCATTTCCTTCGGTACTCTCTCTTGACCCAGAGATAGGTTACCCCAAAAGAAGAACAATACTATTGTTATATAGCAAGATTTTCGCACTTTTTTTATACAAACTTATACCAAACTGCTCTACTAGATATTAGGTAATAGTGCCCCCGCCAGGACTCGAACCTGGATCTTCGGCTTAGGAGGCCAACGCTCTATCCTGTTGAGCTACGGGGGCTTGCTTCTGTTCCTTTAACAAATTTAAAGCCTTTTCAATTCCCCCACATCTACTCCCACCTGCTCTAATCGGCGTAATACATAGGAAATCGTAGATTGAGCAATTAACTCTGGGGGGATTACTCCGTAAATGTCAGGTTTTTCTTCAAGATACCAGTCAACTATGCCCAGTGCAACACTTCCTGTTAACGATGCCATTGAAGAATGCCAGCCCTGTTTAAAATGCACGAAACGAAATTCTTTGCTACTTCCATCTCTATATGTGGTTTTCGCGAAAAAGAATGTTACATCATCGGTAGGGATGCCTGCATATTTCACAAATGATTCTTTTGTTTCACTTGTGTTTAACGTTCTTTTGAAATATGCGTCCAGAATGTAATCTAAATGTGGTTTATATCTGATAGTCAATTCAGCCATGTCTTGATATTCCATAGTTTTCAATAGAGTTCTAAGTCCATCTGTGTATATTGCTCCCAAGGGAAATGGCGTATCCTCAAACTCTGTTAGCCATTCCACAATTCGCAGTGGCTCTATCACTTCAATATTGCCGCATCTTTTTATACGTGCTGGTCGCAAATATTCATCAAAAGAGTCACTGGCATTAAATGGTGCGTTGTAAAACAAGGGCGGGGTTGGATTTTGAGGCAATCCACCTATATAAGCTCTAAAAGAGAGTGCATTATCTGAATACCACAAAGAGGCAAGCATATTAGTGAATCCTGGTGCTATACCAGAATCTGGAATATAAAGAACTCTCTTGCTTTGCACAATTTCCTGAAAGTGAAAGGAATCCTCGGCATAAAACGAAACATCCACGATTGAAAAACCCTCTTCAATCACAGACTGGACAACTTCAAAAGCAACAGAACCTGGAATACATACCACAACTAATAAGGGACAATGCCTTCTGAGACTCTTAATTAAATCGTCAGTTTCATTAGCATTCAAAACAAATATATTATTAACACCTTCAAATTTTGATAATTTATCTTCGGACACATCAATAGCTAAAACTTCGCATTGAGCACTTAGCTTTTCTGTTATAAAAGAGCCTACTTGTCCACCAGCTCCTATAACCGCTACTAATGACATATTATTTCACAATCGCAAGAATCTTTATCCCTATTTACAATGCCTCATAGACGGCGGCGACTCCCTGACCACCTCCTACACACGCAGTTACTATGCCATACTTTTTGTTTAATCTATGCAAGTCGTATATTAGTTGTGTTGTCAACTTAGCACCTGTAGCACCGAGAGGATGCCCCAGGGCTATTGCTCCACCATTGATATTCACTTTCTCAATATCCAGTTCTAACTCTTTTATAACCGCAACTGCTTGAGCAGCGAATGCCTCATTCAATTCTATAAGGTCAATGTCACCCAGTGAAAGACCTGCCAATTTTAGGGCTTTAGGAACAGCATAAACAGGTCCTATGCCCATGTATCTTGGTTCCACACCAGTATAAGCATAACTAACCATTCTTGCAATGGGCTTCAAATTAAGTTCTTTAACTACTCTTTCCGAAACCACTAATACGAACGAAGCACCGTCAGAACGTTGTGAGCTATTTCCTGCCGTTACAGTTCCGTCTTTTCTAAATACAGGCTTTAGTTGTGCCAATTTTTCAAGGGAAGTGTCTCTTCTGGGACCCTCATCAGTATCAAAAATATACTTGCGTGTTTTTTTCTTGCCATCTTCATAGTAAACTTGTTCAACTTCCAGAGGCACAATCTGATCCTTGAATACACCCTCATCAATGGCTTTTATAGCTCTCATATGAGAACGGTATGCAAATTCATCCTGCTCTTCTCGTGTTATTCCATACTTCTTAGCCACTTCCTCAGCTGTCAATCCCATATTCATAAAGTAATCAGGGTGTGTATCAACGAGATATGGATTAGGTGCGACCTTCCACCCCGTCATGGGAACCAAGGACATGCTTTCAGCACCTCCCGCAATTATTACGTCAGCCCATCCACTACGTATCTTATTAACAGCAAGGGCGATGGCTTCCACTC
>WFXT01000123.1 GCA_015490475.1 Bacteroidota bacterium | reverse complement strand
TATACATACAATCCCAGTGCCCTTTCGGGCATTGTTGTCTGCCATGCTTATGACACGGTCTGCACTTCAAATCCTTAACTTCAAATTGATAGATTGGAATATTTTCCTCTGGAATATAGGGCGTCATTCCAAATTCCGGAACTGTGTTTCCCCATATTACAATCATCGGCTTTCTGAAAGCAGATGCCATATGCATCATTCCTGTATCAGGGGTTATAACAAATTGAGAATTCTTTACTACATAAGCACTTTCCAGAAGTGATAACTTGCCAACAAGGGAAATAACATTTGTATTATTAACCTGTGCCAATATCTGATTTGCTATTTGTTTTTCTTTACTCCCCCCCACCAAAATCGGCGTTCCCCCAATTTCATTGATCAAATAAGCCGACTTATCCTCTGGTATTTGTTTGGTACGATGTGCAGCACCGACAACCAGAACCCAATACTTTTCTGGCAAATTAGATACTTCTATGTTAGCAGGCAAATGAACCTCCAAGCCTCTATTAAGAAAGGGGATTCCTGCCTTATGCAGTGCCACTGCATATCGCAATACAACATATTTGCACCTTTTTCGCACTTTGAACCGAACAAGCAAAAACCTTTTCAACCAGCACTTATCGTAAGTGTAAAAAGGTACGTTCCATAAAACCATTCTTAAACCAAGGGTTCGCAAGTTGCCATGTAAATCAAAAACTGCGGAATATTTTTCCCTTTTCAAAGCGTGTCCTAATTCCCGTAGGGATTCAAATTCTTCAAGAGTCCACACACGTTCTATGGCAGGATTAAATCGCACAAGGTCAACAAAAGCCTTTTTTGTTAAGAAATCAACTCTATAGCCATATTCAAAAAGGCTTCTTACAATAGGGCTCGTCAGAATTATATCTCCTATACTACTAAACCGAACGACTAAGACCCTATCCATCTGTAAGCCACTATTATCAATATATTCAACAAAGTCAAAAATGCAACCCTTAAGGAAATCTTTAAATTACCCGAATTATACCATGCATAAAGAATCTTAAACACATTGTTACTTGCCGTGGCTATCAAAGTGGCATTAACAATAGCACTCATATCAACAGATACCTGTCCCTGATACAGGGGCAACAGAAAAGTGGTTATATCACCTGCTCCTGCCACAAAAGCAACGTATTTGAGCGACTCAATTCCAGCATATTTAATTGTCAAAAACGCTATGACACTGAAGAACACATAAAGCAAACCGAAGGCAAGGGCAGAGCGCAACTCAAGGGGATTATGTGCAGGCAACAAAATCCTTTGTCCATACATATTTTTCCACGGTAGGCTTAGAAGTAAGCCTGCAAAGAACAACATCATCAGTAAGATAAACAAAGGGATTGCTTCATTTCCAGCAAACAGCACAGCCAGAATTCCTATCCTCAAATACATCATGCTAACTGCTACGACAAGGGCTTTTGACAGGGCTCGCTCTGGTAGTTCTCGCCTTGATAGAACCCACACAGTAGCAGTGCTACTATATAAACCTCCCAGAACTGCACTTAACAGTAATCCTTTACCCGGCAATATATATCTGTCAATTATGTAAGTAGCGAAAGACAATCCCGAAACCACTATCACGGCAATCCACGCATTATATAGATTAATGGGGACAATAAGATTAACAGGCTCTTCCGGAAGCAGTGGCAATACAAGAAATGCGACAATAAGAAAAATGGCAAGATTAACAAAGTCCCTGTTACTCAAGCGAGACGCCACCTGCCTGAACCATGGCTTTGATTGAGCAATTAGCAAAGCAAGGACTGCCACAGCAACAGTTATCCAGATTGGATAAGTAATGCTCAATGGTCCCAGAGCATACACTATCATTCCAAGAACTATTGAAGTGATGCCATAATCTCCGCTTTTAGTTGCTTTAAACCAGAAAAACAATATCCACAGTAAAGCAAGTGCTATAAAACCTATACCGAACAGAATTGGCGGTTGTGGATAAACCACATACAATACAAATCCAAGGATAGCAATAAGCATGAATGTTCTGTCCGTGCCATACCTTACACGCTCCTCGGCATGTAGATATCTTTGCTCAAGCCCTATTGCAAGGGCAAGCCCTATAACCAATAGCAACCTCCATGCAAGAAACGAAATGTCCCAATCCATAACCACGCTACAAACATAACAATTATTTGCTTACGCTTATTCTAACTTGCTATAATTATGCTTTTCCCAAGTGCGTTATCCTGTATAATTATGCAAGTACTGAAACAGGCAGTATATGGCATTTTAATGTCCTTAACGCTATGCTCCTTGGGACAACCCTTACTGAACAGTTTCTTCTTTCAATATGGTTACATTGATGCCGAGTCTGCTTCACTAAGCACTATTGCTCTTAGGGACAGCAATCCGTCCATCGCTCGTGATAATCCTTTTCTTCTGCCATCATATCTTTCTGCAGGGATAACAAATGTTCTTTATCATGGTGGTATCACTGGACACCGCCTTTCTGTTAGTCTTCCTAATGCTCCTGTCCCTCTGGTGTATGCAACCCTAATAAATTACGGCATTCAGGGACAGCGTTATGACATAGAAGGATTTCCAGCAGGCATCTATAATGCATGGGAAGGTGAAGTGGGCTTTGCAACACTTATAGACACAGCGGGCAAATTACAGGGTGCCATAATGCCTCGCCTCTTGCTTACTCAAATTGAAAGATTCTTCGGACTCGCTGTCGCCTCGGATTTTCTTTTCAGACTGTCCTTACCAGAAAACAAAACGCTTTTTCTCTCAGTAAGAAACATAGGTTTTTTGATAGACAGATTAACCTATCGTCAGAAAAGATTCCTATCTCCGCAAATTAATTTTTATGCTTTTCTGCCTCTTAAATATGCTCCTATTGATCTGCACATAACTGCAACCAACTTGCAATTTCCTCGTTTGTCTCCAGATGGTGAATTTCGTTTTCTTCAACGACAAGATTCAACTTTTTTAAATAAAGTGTCCTTTGTTATGCACAACATTTTAAGGCATCTGGCTTTTGGTGCCAGACTCCGCTTTTTCGAAAAAATTCAGTTCATGCTTGGCTATGATTTTAGTCTCAGATACAATCTCGCTCCTATTACATATGGTGGGGGACTCACAGGATTGACTTTTGGCATAAAATTTCTCAGAAAAAATGTTATGTTTGCCTATGGACATCGCTTTTACTATCCGAGCGGTGGCCCACATTATTTTACAGTTAGTATTAACATGGAAAGGATAACAAAGGCATGGCATAAGAGAAAAGCAAGAAAGGAAAGCAAAATGAAAGGAATATGATAATAACGATAGACGGGACGGCTGCATCGGGCAAAAGCACGGTGGCTCGCCTTCTGGCAGAGCGACTCGGTTTCCGTCATCTGGAAACAGGCTCTTTATATCGTGCCATAACATACCACATGTTAAAAAATGAGATAGACATAAACAATGAAGAGACTGTCTGTCAAGAACTGGCTCAAATTCACATAGAAATAGTGTGGGATTCGGCGGGCAGACAGCGAACAATCCTTAACAAAGAAGACGTTACCGACTGGCTTCAGGACCCCGCTATTAATGCCACGGTTAGCATTGTCAGTGCATATCCATGTGTTAGACAATTTCTCCTTGATGTGCAACGCAATGCCGCAAAAGGAACCGACCTTGTTGCCGAAGGCAGAGACATGGGAACTGTCGTCTTTCCTGAAGCAGACCTCAAGTTTTTTATAACGGCATCTGTTGATGAACGTGCCCGTCGTAGATATTATCAGTTGATTGAACAGGGTAAAACGGTGTCCTATGACGATGTTCTGAAAGAAATTGTTGAAAGGGACTTACGGGACAGTCGGCGACCCATTGCCCCCATGAAACCTGCTCCAGACGCCATTCTCATTGACACTACAGATAGAACTCCTGATGAAATAGTTAACCATATAATACAGTTGGTTAACGAAGCAAAAGTGTCTTGAAGCACTCTCCAATTTTGCTTTTAGATAGATTCAACATATCTTCACAAAACAAGTACTAAAGCAATATGAGTAAAAAGCCTTTAATACTGGTTACCAACGATGATGGTATAGCAGCACAAGGAATAAGGGAACTGGTAGAAGCCATGAAGCCTCTTGGGCGCGTTGTGGTTGTGGCTCCAGACAGACCACAGTCAAGTATGGGGCATGCCTTGACCCTTGACCATCCCATCCGTGTAGAGCCGGTTGACATCTTTGAAGGTGTTGAAGCGGCATTTCAGGTTAGTGGAACGCCTGTGGACTGTGTCAAGATCGCTGTTAACAAATTGCTTGATGAACGTCCTGACGTGTGTGTCTCTGGGATAAATCACGGACTCAATTCTTCCATAAATGTGATTTATTCAGGAACTCTCTCAGCAGCCATGGAAGCAGCATTAGAAGACATTCCTTCGGCAGGATTTTCTCTGGACTGTGTTGAATCAAGATGCGATTTCAGGGCGTCTGTGCAAGCCGCTCAAATAATCACAGAAAAAATTCTCAAATATGGTCTTCCTCCTGAAGTATTCCTGAACGTTAATATTCCCGCCCTGAAGCCAGAAGAAATAAAAGGATTCAAAGTGTGCAGGCAGGCTCGTGCCAGATGGGAAGAAACCTATGAAGAACGCATAGACCCTCGTGGCAGAAAATATTATTGGTTAACGGGCAGGTTTGTTAACTATGACAAAGGGCAAGACACTGACGAATGGGCACTCGCTAATGGATACATATCCATAGTTCCCATAACCCTTGACTTCACTGCCCATCATGCCATACCATATTTACTTAACCGATGGAAATGGAACAATAATGCAAAATAAAAACGACTTTATCCGCAGGGAAATCATTAACGGTGTTCTGGTAGGCATAATACTTCCTCTTGCAGTGTTTGTTACTATACATGAGATAGTTCTGTTAATTAGGGATTATTGGTTTGGGGGTAAAGAAGTATTTAGTCTGAGATTCCAGTTGATTGTGTCTGTGCTTATTAACTTAATTCCTGCCCACATGCTATACAGACGAAATAGATTTCACGCTTTGCGTGGATTGGTTGGGGTGACCATCATTGAATCTCTCGCTATTGCAATATACATAGTTTTCACAATAGGGTTATGAAAATCTGGGTATCAGCAGGGGAAGTGAGTGGTGACCTGAGGGCTTCCGAAGTTATTGCTTCCCTCAAGAAATTAACAAATGTCTCTATAAGAGGCATCGGTGGAAAGCATCTCCTTAATCATGGATTGGACCCCATTGAAACCATTGACAATTTGAGCCACGTCGGATTTGTTGAAGTAGTCAAGCACATTCCCTTTTATTTAAAACTTTTGCGAAAAGCGGAAAAAGA
>WFXT01000122.1 GCA_015490475.1 Bacteroidota bacterium | reverse complement strand
CAATTTAGGTATTACCATGATGTTCGTGAAATCTAATTACGTAACAAATGTATATTCTTACAAATATCAGAACAAGGTTCCCAAATATCTTCCTTTTCGCCAGAGAGTGTCTTACTTGGGAATGCCCATAAGAACTGGTATTACCATGTTCCCAATCAGAAAATTAGCCGTTGGATTATCCATAGACCTTCTCTGGCATATCATTTACAAAATTTCCTATGCCGAAATGGTGCCACTTTATTACACAACCCAACCGCCTGACCGAGACCCGTTAAAACCCTACATTCCAGAAATCCGCCTTCGCTTGCACGTGGTGTTCCTCAAAACTATGGGAAAAGGGTCTCCAGAAGAGACCCCCATCAATTGACCAACAAGAATCTTGCTGAGAAACGCCAAAGATGCTAAGATAATGGAACCATCCCGACTTGGGCATTACCTTCACTTATTATCCCACATAAAATCTGCCCGATAAGAACAAAACCGAAGGGAACAATGTCAAACCACAAAAACAAAAAAACCGTTATATCCTCTTATACTTATTCACACACTCACCTTATTGAATAACCACCCTAATTGGCAGGTTAAAATACACTCTGACGGGGCGTCCCTGCTGTCTGCCTGGCTTCCACTTAGGCATCATTTTGACAACACGGATGGCTTCTTCTTCGGCAGCCTTACAGTCAATGCCCCTGATAACGCGAATGTTAGACACAGAACCATCTTTCTCCACAACGAAGTTAACAATGATTGTTCCCTGTGCTCCTATTTCCTCACATTCCTTGGGATACTGAAAATTCTTGTACACGAAATTGATAAGCGCTTCTTCTCCTCCAGGAAACTCCGGCATTTCTTCAACGATAACCAGAGGCTCTTCCTCCACAGGCTCTGGTTCTGGAGGAGGAGGTTCTTCAATAACGGTTTCCTCTGTTGCCTCGGTCTCTTCAATCTCTGGTTGCTCTTCTTCTTCAGGTAGTTCTTCAACTTCTTGAACCTGAACAACTGGCGGTGGTGGTTTGGGCTGTTCCTGTTTGGTTGGTGGCGGTTCAACTTCTATGTCTTCCGGTAAATAAATTTCACCCAGTTTTCCAGTGGTTTGTTCATAAACCTTATAATTGAACAGGAAAAGCAGAACGAGAAAAGTAATAATAAAACCTATTCTTATAGCCAGGCTTCTATACCTGTCAAGAACCTTAACATCACCAAGTGGTTCGTCCTCATAGTCTGTGGCAAGGTAATTTTTAAGAATAAGTCCAATGATTATGGCAAGTATCAGGACAATGGCAAAAGAAACGAACATCAATCCAGTCAATCCCAGTCCTAAGAACAATAATGGTTGATTTACGAACATAACTATCATGGCACTACTTTTTGTGGTTTATGTCTTGCCAATGCGATTAGTTTTCTCATTGTAAGGTAAGCAAAAATTATGCCAACGAGATTAGCTACAATGTCCCACCAATCAAAGCTTCTGTGTGGCATAAATGTCTGAAGGCCTTCCAACACAACACTATAAAAAAATGTTATTGCCGCAGAGACCTGTAAAGCATATGTCCTGAGAAACACAAAGTCCTGTTGCCTGAAAAGCCCATAAGACCAGAAGAAAGCCAGAATACCGTATAATAGAGCATGAATGATTTTGTCTAATATTCTGTTTTCAAGGGCGGGAGTTGTATCGGGCAATGGAATAAGCATAACAATTGCAACAAACAACATCCATAGCAAAGCAAAGAAATTGTACCCAATAAAATCTTTAATTCTCTTCACCAATGAGTTGTTTATATTGTTCGGCAGTAAACAGAGAATTTAATTCTTCGGGATTGGTTATTTCAACTTTAATAATCCAGCCTTCACCGTATGGGTCTTGATTAATCAGTTCTGGCTTATCTCTCAGTTGTTCATTAAATTCTATCACTTTTCCAGACACAGGCATAAACAGGTCTGCCACCGTTTTAACTGCTTCTATAGTGCCAAATATTTCCTGTTGCGAAAGGGTTTCACCAACTGTATTAACATCAACAAACACTATATCTCCCAATTGAGACTGAGCATAGTCTGTTATTCCAACAATGCCTATTTGTCGTCCATCTGCCTGTTCCTCAACTCTTATCCATTCGTGTTCCTGCGTATATCTCAAATCCTCAGGTATATTCATGCTAATTCCGTTTTGAGCATAAAGTTAGACAATTCCAAAATTACGTAATACCTAACACACAAGAAAATGTCGTAATGAAACCCTATGGGATATGAAAGCCGTATTATTATAGCAATAACCCCCGTAAAGATGGTGGGATATGCTTTATGACCTGCGACAGGACCCGTGCATCAGTAAAGCATTGGCATTGATACGTGTTGGTTCTTATGAAGCAGCCAAGGATGAATTAGTAATCGCATATGGAAAGGCGTATATGCAGGGTAATGTATT
>WFXT01000121.1 GCA_015490475.1 Bacteroidota bacterium | reverse complement strand
AGGTTAATCCTTTAGCCTATTGGACATGGGAACAAGTATGGGACTATATCAAACAAAATAATTTGCCTTATAATCCTTTGCACGACAAGGGTTATCCGAGCATCGGTTGTATGCCCTGCACCACACCAGTAGCCGAAGGGGAAAATTGGCGAGCAGGCAGATGGCGAGGATTATCTAAGACAGAGTGTGGTATTCATCAATAATATTGATTACATGAACATTTGAGGTATCTTTTCTACCTTTGTGGTCAGTTATGAACAATTTCAATAATCCTAAGAGCGTCAAGGATGTCTTTCGCATTCTATTGAGAAGTCCTGAGTTCAAAAACTTCACAATTCTATATCTACAGTATAAAATCCTAACCATATTAAATCAATATTGCAGAACAAGATGGAACAAAGACCTTATAAAAGAAGTCTTCTGGAAAAAAGACATCTTAACTATTAAGGTGTCAGAACCTCTATTGAAACAGGAACTTTCTTTTCACTTAGACAATATGAAAAAAATACTGAGGAAGGCAGGATTCAGGTTTTCTAAAATAAGACTAATATGAAGCAATTGAGCATAGTGGCTTTTGGTGCTCATCCCGACGATGTAGAATTGGCATGTGGCGGAACACTCGCTAAATATAGTAAACTCGGTCATAAAGTTTTCATTGTTGACTTAACCGCAGGTGATTATGGCACCCGAGGAAGTGCGGAAGAACGACTTGCTGAAGCACTATGTGCCTCACAGCAATTGGGCATACAAAAACGGATAAACCTGAGATTAGAGGACGTCTTTTTTGAAGAAACAAGAGAGGCTCTACTAAAAGTTGTTAACACAATTAGATTATTAAAACCAGATATAGCCTTAATACCATCACCAGTGGAAAGACATCCCGACCACGAAAGGGCATTCAAACTCATCAAAAGAGCATTGTTTCTTGCTGGATTACGAAACCTAAGGGGTTTAGAAATCACAGAACCACATAGACCCTCACTAACACTACACTACATACAACACACTTATGTGCATCCCGAAATACTTATTGATGTATCCGAAACATGGATAGATAAAATAGCATCTTTGCAATGCTATCGCTCCCAATTTGACCCTGCCTATCCTGCACCCGAAACTATCCTCTCCACCAAGCGATTTATGGAATTTTTAGAAGCAAGAGCAACAATGTGGGGCTTTTACATAGGTGTTGACAAAGCAGAAGGATTTGTTAGAGTGGACACAACTCCTTTGCATATTGACCTGCCTGATTTAATTCATTAACCAAGTATGTCAATGAATCTACATACTACTGGTTTGCTGATTTTGATAGCACTTATAATTGCCATAATGTCATCGTGTCAGATAGAACCCTATTCTAGATATACTTTGAAAAACTCCTATCCTTCCAACACCAGTCTTATTGTTCCACTCAGTCCAGATGCCTACATATCTTGGGACTCTCTCTTAACAGATTTATCCAAATGTCAGAAACCCATTATTGTGATAGATGCTAATAGATTATCAGACATAGACATGACACATTTAAAAGAACACTTGAAAAAGGCAAGCAAACTCAAAATTCATATAGCATTAAAAATATCCACTAATTACGGACAAAGGACTATAGAGGACATAGCAAGGAAACTGCTTTATTTTCAAGACCTATTACCAGAGGTCAACGCAGTATATTTTGACGAGGTACTTGATAATCCAGACATGATTGATTATTACAGTAATTTGAGTGTAATAGCCAGAGAATTAGGTTTTGACTTCGTTATAATGAACCTTATTAATTCAAACAATCCGGAACTTTTTCTGGAATTTGCAGATGCTTTAGTAGTCTATGAAAATCAAGGGATCTCCGAACACATCATTCCAAGCAAGGAAATAAGAACCAAGAGCATCGCGATTGTTTACGCACAATCATGGCAAGAGATTATCCCATTTATCAACTACTTGCGGAAAGGCTTATTAGGAAAATGGGTTTTCATAACCGACCGCATCAATGCTGGTACACACACCCCAAGTAATCTACCTTCTTTTTGGAAAGAGTTAGTGAATAACTTGTGTAGAACCTAATTTTGAATCACTCATCCATTGTAGTGGCTGATGATATACCTTTGGGAACTTCTTCTCCCGGCTTAACAAGAACTATCTCAAAGGCTTCAAGAACATCTCCTTTCTTAACGTCATTAAATCCTTTAATGTGAACTCCACACTCAAGCCCTGCTTTCACCTCTTTAACATCGTCTTTGTGTCGTTTCAATGAATCAATTTCGCCTGTATAGACAACAACACCGTTGCGAACCACATTAACCTTACCACCACGCACCAGTTTACCTTCTTTGACATAACAACCTGCGACTGTTCCAACCTTCTTAATCTTGAATGTCTCTCTAACTTCAGCAATGCCAACAGGCACCTGAACCTCTCGTGGCTTACGCATACCTTCCATAGCACTCTTAATATCTTCAATCAAGTCATAGATAACAGAATATGTTCTTATCTCAACTCTTTCACGCTCTGATGCCTGACGTGCCTGCAAGTTAGGTCTAACCTGAAATCCTATTACTATTCCGTCAGAGGCTGCAGCAAGCATGACGTCTGATTCACTAATTTGTCCCACATCTGCATGGACAATTCTTAATGAAACCTCTTCATTTTGCTCGTTAAGTTTCAATAATGCATCCCTTATTGCTTCAAGGGAACCATACGTATCAACTTTAAGGATGATAGGTAATTCTCTCAACTCGCCTGCCGCTGCCTTCTGCGATGCCTCATCAAGGGTCAACCTTGCTTTAGCATGAAGCATCTGTTCTCTCAAAAGGCGTTGTCTGTGCTGAGCAACTTCCCTTGCCTTACGCTCATCTTCATACACAACGAACCTATCTCCGGCATCAGGCAACGATTCAAAGCCAGTAATACGAACAGGGGTTCCCGGATAGGCCTCTTCAACCCTGTTACCCCGTTCATCAAGCATAGTCCTAACCTTAGCAAAATGTGCTCCCGCCACTAAGGACATCCGTGGTTTTAATATTCCTTCTTGCACTATGACGGTTGCCACGTTGCCCAGACCTTTCTGTTTGGAAGCTTCTATAACATACCCTTTAGGCTTAACGTTGATTGGGGCTTTCAATTCCATTAACTCTGCTAATATGAGAACTTTTTCTAATAACTCATCAACGCCTTGTCCTGTAAGGGCTGAAATCTCCTGGCACGTATATTCACCTCCCCAATCTTCAACAAGATATCCCAGTTCTGCTAATTGCTGCTTGACACGCTCTGGCTTCGCATTCGGTTTATCAATCTTATTAATAGCAAATACAATTTCCAGACCTGCTGCTTTGGCGTGATTAATTGCTTCCTTAGTTTGTGGCATTACTCCTTCATCAGCAGCAACCACAATAATTGCTATATCAGCCACCTGAGCACCGCGGGCACGCATAGCAGTAAATGCCTCATGTCCAGGGGTGTCCAAGAATGTAATCTTCCTACCATCATCAAGCGCAACTTGATAAGCACCAATATGCTGAGTTATACCTCCTGCTTCTCCCGCTATAACATTAGTTTGACGTATATAATCCAGTAGTTTAGTCTTTCCGTGGTCAACATGTCCCATGACCACTACAACAGGGGGACGCTCTACATACTCCAGTTCCTCTACTGTTTCCTCTTCTTCCTCTTCCAGTTGCTCTTTAACATCAACAAAAGAAACTTCATAGCCATATTCTGCTGCCAGAAGTTCTATAAGTTCTTTCTCAAGTCGCTGATTGATAGTTACCATCTTGCCCAACTGTAAGCTCTTGGCTATCAATTCGTTTGGCTGAACACCCATTAAAGATGCAAGTTCTCCAAGGGTAATGAATTCAGTTACTTCAAGAACATTGGATTCTTCCTGAACATCTTCTTTTTGCTTTTTCTTTTTCTTCTTAGTTTTCGTAGGTTGACCATGAAGGACCTGTCTTATATTTGCCTGAACTTGCTGCTGGTCAATTTCGACTTGCTTCTTTTTCTTTTTTTCTTTTTTGGTAGGCTTCTGTTGAACAGTGGTTCTTCTCCTGGGCTCCTCTTTTATCCTTACTTTTCTTCTAATAGGTTTAGGTTTCTCTATAGTCTCAGAGTCCCCACTGATTTTTTTCTTCTCTGAACGCTTTTCTTTTGTAATCTCTCGTTTCTTCTCTTCCTGTTTGACTTCCCGCTTCTTCTCTTTACGCGGTTCCTCTATAGGTACCTCAACCTTACCAACAATCTTCAATCCATCTGTTATGTCTTTCTCTTCTTCTGCTTTTTCAATTTCATCTGTTATAGACTCTTCTGTAACTGGCGCTTCCTCCTGAAGGGTTCCTGAATCATCCACATCCTGAACAGTTTCCTCCGTCGTCTGCCCCTCTATGGATATGCCTTCTTCTATTTCAGGTTCTGGTTTTGCTTTCTTTTTCGTCTTCTTGGTACGCTTGTCTTTTATCTCTACCTTTCCGACAACATTTAGAGCTGGCTCTTCTACGTCTTTTAGTTGATCTTCTTGCTCTTGTTTCTTGGTTGATTTCTTAAGTTCATCTAATCGTCCTATAACCTTAGGTTCTTCAAAATCCTCTGTTGATTCTTCCTCAACTGGTTCCTGTTCAATTGCGGGTTCAGACACTTGAGATTCTTGTTCCACTTCCTGTTTTGCTTCAACCTCTATTGTTTCTTCCCTACTTTTCTGTTCCCTTACTTTTTCAAACTCTTGCAGTAATGTTAGATCATCACTGAAGCGTCTTATTATCTTTTCTGCAACTTCATAAGGAACCTTCTTGCGGGGATTTTCGGGAAGTTCTTTGTCTGACCACTTTAAGTCATTTTTTAGGTATTCCAAGATATCGTCAAAGGTTATACCTAAGTCCTTTATGAGTTTCTGCAGTTGAATCTTTTGTCCCTTCTGTGTTTTTTTTCCTGCCATACAATATGTAAATGCTTAAAATCATCCATTCTGTTCCACTAATTCAGTTAACTGTCTTACTACATCTTCCACTACGGCAGCATCCAAACCCACCATTCTCTTTAATTCATCAAGTGACAGTTCCAAGACATCACCCACGGTATGCAAACCTGCTTCTGTAAATTCCCTTACTATGCCTTCTCCAAGTATATCAGCAAAGTCCTCAAGGGGTCTTTCCTCAATAGGCTTGGCTTCCTCCCTAACCACATCTATTTCATATCCTGTTAACTTAGATGCCAATTTTATATTGATTCCTTCTCGCCCTACTGCTAAAGATATTTGGTCTGGCGGCACATATGCAATAGCCTTCTTTTTCTCAGGGTCTATCTCTACGGCTGAAACACGGGCAGGGGTCAATGCCCTTGCTATCAACAAATGAGTATCATTAGTATAGGGAACAACATCTATCGTCTCTCCCCTCAGCTCCCTAACTATAGCATGTATTCTTGTCCCTCGTGGTCCCACCACGGCACCAACAGGGTCAATCCTGTCATCTAAGGATTCTATTAAGACTTTTGCCCTTTTACCAGGAAAACGTACTATTTTATGCACCTTAAGAAGACCGTCCATAATCTCAATAACCTCATTTTCTAATAAGCGTTCAAGAAACTTGGGGTCCGTCCGTGATATAATAATTACAGGGTCTCCCGTTTGTGATTTCCTTACTTCTTTGACTATCGCCTTGACAATGTCTCCTTTCTTGTACCTATCAGAGAAAATCTGCTCTCGTGCTGGAAGATACAACTCAATTCCTTCATCGTCAAGAGCTAATATATCCTTATTTGCATATACTTGATGGACTTCTCCAACAACAAATTCTCCAATTTTGTCTTTATACGCTTCATACACCTTATTCTTGTGATGCTCAGCTAATTTCCTCAATAGGAGTTCTTTAAATTTATATGCTCTTCGGCGTTCAAAAACCTGTGCTGGGTCAAGCCTTTCTACATATACATCTCCTTCTTCCAAATCGGGGTCTATCTTTTGTGCTTCAGAAACTCCTATTTGTGTATCAGGGTCCTCAACTTCATCGTCGGGAACAACTTCTTTTTCCCACCATATCTCAAATGCACCAGTATCAGGATTAATATTCACAGTAAAAGGTTCCAGTGTACCATATTTTTCCTTTAGAATCTCCTCAATAGCCTCCTTAATAATCTTTGCCGCTGTCGCTTTGTCAACACGCTTAAATTCCTTTAATTCCATCAAAGCGTCCAACAATGCCTCCTTTCTATCACTTCCTCTTCTTGCCATAAACAAAAATTTTTTTAGGATTAAAAACGCAGGACCAATTTTGTTTGTTTGATTTTAACAAATGGTATCTCCGTTTGTTGCATTTCAGATCCTTTTGCAACAGACTGTTGACCTATAACTATTTTTTCTCTATCTGCATATAGCAAAATTCCCTCTATTACTTGATTATCAACCAATTCAACACGAACCTCTCTTCCAACGTTTTTTACATACTGCCTCAACACTTTGAAGGGCTTGTCCAGACCCGGTGAAGATACCTGAATATGTTGAATATATTCACCAATTGGTGACTCTTCCAACCTATCTCTTAAAAATCGTGCAACATCTGCACATTGGTCAACAGTAACGCCAGCATCCGTATCTATGGCAACAAACAATGCACTGCTTTCTGGCATATACTCTATATCCACTAGGAAGGCATCCATTTCAATCAGCTTGCCTTCCAAAAGATCCTCAACATACCGCCTTATGTCAGGAAGGGACATCGTCCTCAAATTTTTAATTTAATGCAAAGTTATGATATTTGCATTGCGTGAAAATTTAAAGTAGCATGGCTTTGATAATAGAATTAAACGGTAAAGAGCCTTCCATAGGCAAAAATTGTTTTTTGGCACCTACAGCAACTATAATAGGGGATGTGGTAATCGGAGATAACTCCAGTATATGGTTCAATGCTGTAATTAGAGGGGACGTAAACGAAATCAGGATTGGCAAAAACACAAATGTTCAGGACAATGTTACCATACACTGCACATATCAGAAGTATGGCACATATATTGGAAACTTCGTAACCATTGGTCATAACAGTGTCATTCATGGTTGTGTTATAGAAGACCTTGTTCTTGTTGGTATGGGTTCAATAATAATGGATGGTGCAGTGGTTGAAAGTGGGGTTATCATAGGTGCGGGGGCTGTAGTCACCCCTGGAACGAGGCTTAAAAGCGGGTATATTTATGGTGGGGTACCTGCTAAACCACTCAAAGAAATTTCGCCTGAAGAAGTCAAAGAACAATTGAAAGAACAGGCAAACAGATATGTAATGTATTCTCAATGGTATAAGGAACTTTAAAGAGCTGTGGTTTGGTTTTATGGATTGAAACACGGTGGCTGTAGCTCAGCTGGTTAGAGCGCCAGGTTGTGGTCCTGGAGGTCGCGGGTTCGAGTCCCGTCAGCCACCCGATAGGTAAAGTTGTTTTCTCACCTATTAAGCCATATTCTATAGTTAATATCAACTTTTTGCAGGCTCTTCTCGTTTAATTATTTTCGGATTTTATATTTGCCATATAAGTCATTATGACGGTATTTTTTCATGTTGGACAGTATAATCTAAAGGGATACGCTGTTTTGCTATTACTAGCTTTTCACATTTATGTATATGGCCAAAGCACTGTCATTAAAGGGCGAGTTATAGATGACCACACAGAAGAGCCCATTCCTTTTGCGGGAGTTGCCATAATGGGAACTTCTTATGGAACAATGACAGATTTAGACGGATATTTTGAATTCAGCGCTCCCGTTAAACATGGTGACACACTGACAGTTAAAGTAATTGGTTATCAATTATGGAAACACCCAATAAGCCCATCGTCAAAGCCTATTGTGTTTACTGTTAGGCTAAAAAGGAGTGAGATTCAACTTCCAGAAGTCGTAATAAAACCAGGTGTTGACCCCATAAAAGAACTTTTCTCCAACATCATTGATAATAAACGTAAACATGACATTCAACGCCTGCCAGCATATAGCGTAGAGCTACACACAAGAACTGAACTTGACCTGACAAACATCACTCCACAAGCATTTAAGAGATATAAATGGCTAAGACCTTTTTCTTTCGTTGCAGACATGATAGACACCGCGTCCGATGTTAAGCCATTTCTTCCCGTCTTTTTAGTAGAAACGATCTCTCGGCTTTATTACAGAAGCCGACCACAAACAGAAAAGGAAGAAATCATAGCAGTAAAAATGTCAGGTGTTAAGAACAGCACTATTACTGAATATCTCGGTGGGCTATATCAAGACATAAACATTTTTGACAACTGGATAACACTATTTGATGTGGACTTTGTTAGTCCATTGAGCAAATTCGGTATGTTTTATTACAAATACACTGTTATTGACACTTTCAAAATATACGGAAAGTGGGCATATAAGGTAAGGTTTGAACCCAAGCGTAGAGGAACGAACACATTTGTAGGAGAAATGATAGTGGTTGACTCATCCTTCGCCATCTATCAATTAAGTATGGAAAAAGTACCATGGGCAAACATAAATTGGGTTCAGAGAACCAGCATTTATTTTAAAAGTGAACCTGTAAAAATCAATGGTACTGTAAGATGGATGCCTGTTAAGACAAAATTAATGGTTGACTTCGTGCCTCCTGCGGAAGGTACAGTAGGGGTCATGGGCAAAAGAATAGTAACCTATCGCGACTGGAACTTAAACTATGAAGATTTCAAAGGGGTTTTTGAACTTGAAGAGCAGGTTTTTATCCGCCCTAATGCTTATGACCTTCCTGACGAAGCATGGGATACTCTGAGGCACGAAAACCTGAGCAAAACAGAAAAACAGGTTTATAAGTTAGTTGATACGATTCAGCAAATTCCAGCATTCAGAACTTATGTGGATATCATAAAAACAATTGTTTCAGGATATTATCAGCTGGGTGGAAAACTAAAAGCCATTGAGATAGGACCCTACTTCAGTCTAATAAGCACAGATGAAGT
>WFXT01000120.1 GCA_015490475.1 Bacteroidota bacterium | reverse complement strand
TTATTTTGTGTTTC
Organism: Bacteroidota bacterium; assembly: GCA_015490475.1. Taxonomy (GTDB): domain Bacteria; phylum Bacteroidota; class Bacteroidia; order JAADEI01; family JAADEI01; genus JAADEI01. Next base: position 4,646 of record WFXT01000120.1, on the reverse strand, counting down.
AGAGCCCTTTAGATATGATGCTATAAAGCTCTTTTCAAGAGAAGAAGGAAGTCTGAAATGTCGTGGGGAACCATCGTAGAAAGTCTGGACCACATATTTGATAAGGTCAACTACAGAGAGGGGTTTGGATAGCAGCTCAATAGAATCAAGAGAGGTTTGTAACCTATCCAGTTGACGCAAATTAGCATCAGTTAATATGTTTCCTTTTTTAGCCTTCACCAGCAATTCAATGGGAAGAACGCCACCAAAGTTGGATTCAAAGAACCTGAGGTCTTCTATGTAGCTTCCTGCTGGAAGGTCCTCAGATAGAAAACCAGTTATTTTAATCTGGAATATGCCATAAACGGCGATTATAACAATTGCGAGGAATGTTAGAATTATTTTCTGGGTGTGGTTGAACACAATGTGGGCAATAGCATCCATTAATTTAACTATCCAAGGGGATGTCAAATATTGGATTTTTGATGGTGGTTTCAGGACGCCGACCATGGGAGGAACAAACACAATAGTTAGCACATAAGCTGCCATAATGGAGATTAAAGCCACAAGACCAAATTCTGCTAAAATGCCGCTTCCTGTTAGCATGAATACGCCAAAACCAATAGCAGTGGTTAAATATGTATAGAATGATGCTTCGCCAACTTTTTCAAGGGCACGATTCCATGCGGAAATAGGATTACCTAACTTTTGCCATTCACTGTGGTAGCGAGTTATGAGATAAACGCAATTGGGAACAACTATAACTATCAATATGGGAGGCATTAATCCTGTAAGAAGTGTTATTTTATACCCAAGTAGGTGAATTATCCCAAGGGTCCATATTACAGAAATTCCTGCAACAGCAAGAGGAATAAATACCATGGACACAGATCGGAACAAAAGTAAAAGAACCAATCCCACAACTAAGGTGGAGAGGGCAAGAAAGAAAATAAGTTCTTTTCTCACATAAGTGGAAATGACGTTTCTAATAAAGGGCAGACCAGAAAAGTAAATTTTGAAATTGTAAGTTGTTGCAAGGGAGGTTGTTAGTTCCCTTATTCGTTCAATGAGTTTCTCTCTTTTTTTTGATTGAAGAACTTTGGGGTCTATGGAAATTCCAATTAGAGTTGCATTGGTTACTGGATTATATACCAGTTCACCAAAAGGATGTTCCATAACCTGCTGCTTTACGTAATAGAGAAGAGAATCGTTGTCCGGAGGTTCTGGTAATAGGCGTCTTACAATAAACCTTTTTTGAGCAGTGTCCTTTCTTAGCACAGGCAAATGTGATATTGATAAAACACCTTCTACGCCGTCCAGTTGCTTAAATCTTTCTGCAAGGAGGAACCAGTCTCTGAAGAATGGATATGTAAACAATTGCTCAGTTTGAACGCCGACGAACAAAACGTTACCGTCGTGACCAAATAGTTGCCTGAATTTTTCCTGTGTTTTATATAAGGGGTGTGTGGAGGGTAGTGCTTGTTCAAATTTATATGTTATTTTTACTTGAGTAGCATGATAGAGCATAAAGGCTGAGAGGATGGACATAATTAAAAGTAGGGACAACCTAAACCTGAGAATCCAACGTGCCGCCCTATTCCACATATTTTTGCAAAAGTAAATAGTTTATGTCTGCTGTGCCTGTTGAAATTTATATTGTTGCAATAGTTTTTTATGCTGGGGCAATGTTGTTTATTACAGTGAAACTTCTACTGTTCTTCACAAAAAATGCCCGAACAGGAAAAGTACGTAATGCACAACCTGAATATAGTGTGGTTGTGGCATTTAAAAATGAGTCTGCCAATTTACCCGCTTTATTGTGGGGATTGCTGAGGCAAACGCACAAACCAAGCAAAATAATTCTTGTTAATGACAATTCAACGGACAATTTTAGAGAGGTTTTATATCCTTATCTTAGGGCTTTCCCTTTTATTGAGGTAATTAATAGTTCTGGGAATGGGAAAAAACAGGCATTGCTACAAGGAATTGACAGAGTTGAAACAGAGTGGATAGCAATAACAGACGCCGATTCTATACCGCATCCAGAGTGGGCATGTGGGATTTTGAATCATGCTGTGAGCTATAAGCTTGATCTGGTAGGAGGCATGGTTGTCAGTGGAGGGAAAAACTTTACAGAAGTGATGGGTACGATTGATTTGATGGCTCAATTAAGTCTTTCTTGTGTTATGAGCAGGGAACCAGTAACCATAAGTGCTGCGTCACTGTTTGTAAGAAAGAGTGTTTGGGAGGCAGTCAAGGACAAGTGGATTAGTGTGCCAAGTTCTTCGGGAGATGATGTGTTTATGTTATATTTTGCCCGGGAACTGGGCTTTAAAACAGGTTTTTACTGTGGTCGTGAAAGTGCAGTGACAACGCAGATGCCAGAGACTATTCATGATTTAATCAAACAACGCACCAGATGGGCTTCTAAAATTGCATATTACAGAAATGACAGAGCACTGCTGATTCTTGCTTTAGTAGGGCTTTTTAGTATAGTCCATTTATTGGCTATCATAAATTTTAAGTGGTGGTTTTTCGTAGTGAAGATGGTCGTTGACTTAGCATATCTAAGTGGGTTGACACTGCCATTTACTTATTTCCATTGGTTCCGCTACTTCCCTATAATTTCACTTACATATCCTATATTTGTTCTCATCATTGGCTTTAATGCACTATTGAGCAGGGAACAATGGAACAGGGAATAACAACCGGAGAGTTGGAGCGAATCCGAATGTGGAGACGCTTCGCCAGTAACACAGGGGGAGTTTTCGGTCTCGTCTATATGGCTATCTTATTTGTGGTAGCAGTGCTGGGTTATCTTATAACGCCTGACAAAACGAGATTCGGGAATAATATGATTTTGCAATTAGCTAATGAGCCACCCGGAACAACTGTAACATTACTTCTGGTAAGAAAAAATCAACCCATCAAAGACCCAACATGGTGGGAATTGATACTATTCGGAGCACCCGATAAATACAACGAAGTTCCTATTGTTGACTATCGGTTTGAGGAAGATAAGATTATTGTGGTTCCATATAGAGGAGAGGGAGGGGGCATCGGAGAGGAAGAAGTGTATAACATAGCCGATGTGGTCTATCCTTTATCACCAGAATTTCCCGAAGTTTTCAAACGGGGAGACATTCTGCAGTTTGTCCTTGTGGACTACACACCTATGACTGTCCCAATATCAATATTGCAAAACAAGGTTGCCAATGAGCATATTGTGGAACGCACATTCTGGCTAGGAACAGATAGGATGGGCAGAGATATATTAACCAGATTAATGCTTGGAACACGTATTTCACTATCTGTGGGTTTTGTTGCTGTTCTTGTCGCTTTATTGATCGGGGTAACGCTTGGTATGATTAGTGGATATTTTGGCGGCAAGATAGATAATATAATTATGTGGTTGATAAATGTTGCTTGGTCTATCCCAACTCTTTTACTTGTTTTTGCCCTGATGATGTTTCTGGGCAAAGGCTTGTTTCAGATTTTCCTTGCCGTGGGGTTAACAATGTGGGTTGATATAGCAAGAGTTGTTCGTGGACAAGTGATTCAAATAAGAGAAATGCCATATATTGAAGCGGCTCGGGTGCTGGGAATTAATACTTCTAAGATTCTTAGGAAACACATTCTTCCAAACCTGATTGGAACAATAATGGTTATCTCTGCATCTAATTTTGCTGCTGCCATAATAATTGAAGCGGGGCTTAGCTTCCTTGGACTTGGTGTTCAACCGCCAGTTCCTTCGTGGGGAACAATGATACGAGAACACTATGGGTACATAATGAGTTATAATCCATATTTAGCCATGGTCCCGGGAATAGCAATTATGCTTACGGTTCTGGCTTTCTATCAAATAGGTAATGCTCTGCGTGATGCTTTTGACGTTAAGATGGTTTCATAAAATCCTTATCCCATGAAGGAAATAAAGGAATGTTCACCCTGCTTTGACGAAATAGTGGGATACAGGCGTTCTGTGAGAATTTTTGACCCAGAAGCAGACTATAATCCACAGATTATTACAAAAAATCTTAAGCGGGCAATCCTTGCACCTTCCAGTTCAAACTTGCAGTTGTGGGAGTTTCACAGAGTTAGAGATGGCGAATTAAGGCAAAAACTGAACGAAGCGTGTTTTAATCAACCTGCTGCACGAACGGCTAATGAACTAATAGTTATCGTTACGAGACTTGATAAGTGGGAACAACGAATTGAAGCCAACATAGAATTTATTAAATCGCAAAATGCACCAGAAGACGTCAAAAAACGAGCAATTGCATACTATGATAAGATCGTCAGAAGATTATACAAATGGGCAAAACGGTATCCCAGTTTTCTCTTGAAACTTATCCAGTGGTTCAATGGTCTCAAAAAACCTGTCTATAGGGAAGTCTCATGGACAGACTTGCGCATTTCGGCACACAAAAGTGTTGCTCTTGCCGCACAAACGTTTATGCTGGGAATGAGTGCTGATGGATATGATACATGTCCTATGGAAGGATTTGATTCAAAGCGGGTTAAAAAACTACTTAACTTACCTAAAGATGCTGAAATAAATATGATTATTGCCTGTGGCATCAGAAAGCCAGAAGGTATCTATGGACCGAGATTTAGAATACCTTTTGAAGAAGTGTATTATGAATACTAATGCACAAATACAACAC
>WFXT01000119.1 GCA_015490475.1 Bacteroidota bacterium | reverse complement strand
GAGTGGAGCGGTGCCAGATGAGGAGTAAAGCATTTTCCTGTAAATACATAAATGCTCTTCACTGTGTCATAGGTTAACCATCTGTTATTGGGAACACAAATGTATATCACCCCATCTGGCTTCACGACTTTTAGCGATAATTTAAGCATTCCGAGGGGGTCGGGAACATGTTCTAAAACTTCATGCAGGAAAATAAAATCAAATTTGTTATCTACATAATGTTGGCAAAACTCTTCAAATGTGGCTTTAATAAGGGAAACGTTATCAAAATCTATAAATCTGTCTTTTAGTTTTTCAAAAAATACTTTTGATGGTTCCACTGCTACTACATGTTCAAAGTGTTGAGCGAGCCATCTGGTCATAATGCCTGTTCCTGCCCCTATGTCAAGTGCCCTGCCTGTGTTGACATGGCTTTTTATAAAGTTCCAGATACTGTGCCAGCGCTTGATGGCTTCACCCTGTCTGTATATGGTTTTAAAGTATTCGTCAGGATTTTCTGCTTCATAGAACTGCATAATATTTGTAGGCATTGGGTTAGCAAAAAGAACATCACATATCTTGCATCTATATACACTAAGAGCCATGGTTCCCTTCCGACATGGAAATATGCCCTGTGAGGAATTGTAGCGCAAACCGATATTTCTGATTTCACTACTATTACAAATTGGGCACGAAGAATGAAATTTTAAGTTTAGTTCAATATGCTTATTTTCCATTGTCAAGCCCCCAATAAACCCCTATTTCAAATTGAGAAACGGGAGGAATGGCTCTGCTTCCAGTTTCTGAAATGACAGGAATGCCATTGATAACATCATACTTACTTGCTTTAAACCATGGTGTAAACCAATATGTTACCCGTAGTCCGACGGCACGATGCCCTATCAGTAAATAGGCAGAATATCTATATGGGTAAAATATGTCAATGCCTGTAGTTTTTTGCTTTGTGTCAAATGTGCTTCCGTCCGGTAATTTGAGACTGTAGTTCTTTTTTAGTGTTTGCACCAACGGGAAGTCAACTTCAAAGCCGGGTGCTATCATGAAAGCAGAACGCCCCTTGTTATCCCTGCTAACAGTAATCCTGATTTCTACACTTAATCCTGCAGAAAAAGTCCTGAGTTTCTCAAGAGTATTACTGGAATCAACAGAAGGAAAAACCCTTTTTGAGGAAGGTTTATATCCCACTTTATGGAACCACATCATAGGGCTCAAGGCAAGGGAAAAGTTCCTTGTTAGATTAAACACATAACAGAAATATAAGCCTGTTCCCAGAGAATTCATAGGAGAAAACTTGATAGAGTCCGGCAAGGAAGAAAAAGCGACGGGAATACCAAAACGTAGTGACGTGTGAGTATTTTTTAAGAAACCGCTTTTGCTTTCTTCTTTGTCGTCTTTGAGAATAAAATCTAAATCATCTTTACCATTCTGCCCGAAGACTATATTACTGGGTAATAAAAATGCAATTAGTAGCATACCAATTAACATACGCATGGTGCGGTTATTTTGTCATAAGCAAAGGTAAATAATTTTTCAATTCTGGGATTCTCTTTTTCTATGTTTGCGTTCCATCTTCTTTTCCCATTTGTGTATTTTTTTAGGGCTTGGACCGATTAGTGAAACGTGGACATATCTATATGGTCTTGCTTTCATATCAACAAGGAGGCTGTCTAAGTCTCTTAATGTTTGTGTCAGAACCAGATAAAGAGAATCGTCCTTTGCTATATGTCCCAAAGTTCCCTTGCCTTCCTGAATGTCCGTCAAAATACTGTCCAATACAATCAGAGAGTGGTTTAGAGATGCTATTGCTTCCGTTAAGCCCCCTGCTTTCAAGGAATCTGTTAAGTCTGCTGTGTTTGAGACGATTCTTTGAAGGCTTTCTTTTTCCTTTGCGAGGGCAGAGGAGACCTGTTCCAAATTGGCAAGAATATGAGCCATACGGTGCTTTTGAGTTCTAAGTAAGGTATCCAACCGAGCAGTAATCCGATATAGATTTGCCAGAGACTTCTCTGTTCTTGTCAAAGCACGTTCCAATTTTTTCTTGTTTGACCCTTGCAGGAAATAACTAATTGTTCCAATTAAGGTGTCCAGTGATGCCATTAGTCGTTCAGCCTTTGCTTTGATTGGTGCCATTTCTTGTGCAACCATTTCCGTAACAGTTAGAGCAACAATTCCTTTTATAGTGTCGCCTTCTTCAAGAAAGGCACTATCAGGCTTTATTTTTAGTTCTATTGCCCTTGAACCCAATATGTCGGCACTGACAAGCATTGCTTCCGTGCTTCTGGTCAACTTAATGTCCGAAGAAATGTTAATATGAACAATCACTGGCGGATTATAGTAGTCCTTATCCAATGCGAGATATATGCCGAGAACCTTGCCCACTTGCATTCCTTTTATGGTTACAGGACTGGCAGGTTCCAGCCCCCCTGCATTGTCAAAAATTATGTAGTATTCGTTTGATTTTCCAAAAACATCATATCCTTCCAGAAATTGATAACCTATAACCCCTGCAATAGTTACCAATACTATCAAAATGCCCACTTTAATCTCTGTTCTCACAAGTAAACAATTTACATTACGTGCTAAATTATGCAAAAATTACCTGTTTTGACCCTCTGAAAACACTCTCAGCATTCTTGCTACGTATCTTCCTATAATGTCAAATTCACAATTAACCAATGTGCTCTTTTCTACGCATGAAAGATTAGTAACTTCTAACGTATGTGGAATTAAACCAACAGAAAAGAAATCTTTTCCCAGTTTAGCGACAGTGAGGCTCACGCCATTGATGGCTATTGAACCTTCAGGGACAACTAAATGGCTAAATTCAACTGGCAGATGAAATGTGAGCCATCTGGTATTTGCTTCTTGCTTTACTTCAATGCATTCAAGCACAGTATCCACATGTCCCTGAACAATATGTCCTTCAAGCCTATCTGTTACTTTTAGGCTTCTTTCAAGATTGACTCGGGTTCCCACTGTGTAGTAGCGAGCAATGGTCTTTTCCAGTGTTGGTTTGATTAGTTCCACTTTGTGCCAGTCAGAGCCCTTTTCTATAATAGTCAGACAAATGCCGTCATGCGAGACACTTTGTCCAATAGATAGTTCACTACTTATGGGCGACTCAATGGTTAATATGATACCCTCATTTTTCTTTATTTCCACTATGGTGCCTGTACATTCTATCAATCCTGTAAACATAGTAAGTTATGCTTGCGCTTGGTTTTGCTGAGAAGTGTTTTGTTCCATATTAACTGGATTAAGGTAGATAACTTGAGTTGGATATGCGAATTCTATTCCTTCTTCTCTAAACACTTTAGTGAGTTTTAGATTGAATTGTTGTCTGACATCCATTAAGTATTTATAAGTAGGGTCGTCAATGGTTATTAGCACTTCATAGTCCAGACTAAAATCACCCATTTGTTTAAAGTGGACTCTGTCAAGATTGGCTTTTGGAATCTGCTTGACAACTTCTTCAACGAGTTGCGGAATTTTTTCCAGTTTATCCAGAGCAGTTTCATATATGACACCAAAAGTCATAAGCACTCTGCGTTGCTTCACCCTACCATAATTGTGTATGAATGAATCAACAATTGTTTTGTTGGGAATGCTTATTTCTTCCCCATAGAAACTTCTAATTCTGGTTGTTTTGATGCCTATGTGTTCCACAGTGCCCATCTTACCATCAATTTCTATGAAATCACCTTCTACGAAAGGTTTATCTATTTGAATTGAGAAAGACGCAATAATGTCTTGTAGGATGCTTTGTACAGCAAGACCGATAGCAAGACCACCTATGCCAAGCCCCGCAATAAGACCTGTGACATCAAAACCAAGGTTATCAAGAATCAGAATCAAAGCCAATGCCCACACAATAAGGCGGGCTATTAAGGATAGCGTCCGTGCCAGTGCCTGCCTCGCTCGTGCCTCCTCGTCCTCTCCTTTTATCCACGAACGCAAGCCAATGTCAATGAAATGTCCAGCAAAACGAGCAGAATAAAAAACAACAACTACTATAAATATGATTTTTATTGTCTTTTCAACACCAACGGGCAAATGCAGTAAATACATAGTTATAAACAATGCTATCGCTGTGTAGAAGGGGGTGCCAAGGCGGTCATAAATGAATTCAAGAAGCAGGTCATCAACCTTTGTTTTTGACTTACGAGCCCACACCCTTAACCTTCTGATGATTATTCTGCGAAGGAAATACGTCAATCCGAGGAATACAAAAAAAACAATTATTGCAAGGAACAGTTGAAAAAGGGTAAAATCTTGATATATCTGAATGAATAGCCAATCTGGAAGGGTGCCTTTTAAATCTGCTACCCATTTATCTAATAACCTCATTGCTGTGCCATTTTAGATGTCAATGCCAAACAGCCTTCTGGCAATCCATCCTACCAGTCCGGAAATTAAGGTTACTCCGAACAGAATCAATGCCATTTCAATGAAACTTTTCCAGAAGGGGCGTTCCCTGATAACGGAAACAAAGAAGTTGAAAAAGGCAATAATACCTATTGCCGAAACAACAGCAATACCGAGGCTGATTAATGGGTTATTAAGTAAAATAAACGGCAGGACAAGAATAGCAACAACTAATATATAGGAAACACCTGTGACAATTGCGGCTTTCAAAGGACTTTTATGACCATCGCCTGCTTCTACTTCTTCCCGTGTGGATAGGTATTCCGCTGCTGCCATTGAGAGTGAAGCAGCAAATCCAGTTAAGAAGGCAGCCATTGCTATGACTCCTGAGTCCTTAATTGCCTGACTCATTCCTGCCAGAGCACCAATCATCTCAACGAGGGCATCATTCATGCCAAGAACTACTGAGCTGATGTATTTAAGAATGTCCTCTTCTATAAGGTCAAGCAATTTAGTTTCATGGTCCCGTTCCTCTTCTATTATGTGTGCTGTTTCTGGCAACTTGCTTGCTACATACTCATATCTGGACTGGCTTAATTCTTCACCGCGTTCCATTAGTTTTAATACAAACGATTGTGGCATAATTTTAGCAAGTGTTAGATAAAAGATTTTCTTTGTTTTAGACGGCTTAATGTCTTTGCCTGTCCATTCCTTCCAATAATTGTAATGTCGGAGTTCGTCGTTGGCTATCTGCTGCAGAAGTTTCGCTTTCTCTTTGTCCTTTTCTTTGTGTGCTAACGAAGAGTATATTTCATATTCCGTTATTTCGTCACATTGAATTTCTTCTATCAATTTGCGCAGTTCTGGGGGCAAGATTTTTTCCTTAACTTCTGTACTCATAACTAAGATTTAACATGTGGAACTAATGCAAAGTTAGTTAACATATAATAACAGTGAGGGAGGCTCGGGGGGTGCTCCTTCGGGCACTGCTCGGAGGGGCTGAGAGCATACCCTTTGAACCTGATCCGGGTAATGCCGGCGCAGGGAACGGGCTTCCCGGAACGCACAAAGTAGGTGTCAGTACGGGAAGAGGAACCCCGGGCTCCCATGCAAAAGTGGGAGCCAATGAAAGTTGTGGTCAACGGTAAGGCGGTTGAATTAAAAGAAGCTCTCTCTTTAGAAGAACTACTGAAAACTCTTTCTATTTCTAATACACGTGTTGCCATCGCGGTTAATAATACAGTGATTCCTAAGGAAAAATGGGCTTCCACTACATTGAAAGAAGGAGACAAAGTGTTAATTGTTAAACCTGTTCAAGGAGGATAAAAATTTTTTGTCATGCGAGAAGTAAGGATACCGACGGAAACGATGCGTCCTGACCCATATCCACGGTCCCGGAAGATTTACGTGAAAGGCAAAATTCACAAGGATATTCGGGTTGCAATGCGCGAGGTAGAACTAGATGACAGGCACCCTGAAACTGGAGAACCAATAAGGGTTCCACTATATGACACCAGTGGTCCCTATACAGACCCTAATGTGGAAATCAATATTCATAAGGGACTGCCCAGAATCAGAGAACCATGGATTGTTGGTAGGGGGGACGTAGAGCAGCTGCCTGATTACACAAGTCCATATGCGAGGGCACGGGCACGAGACCCTCACACGGCACACATCAGGTTTCCCAACCTGCACAAGCCATATCGGGCTAAAAAGGGGAGACGAGTAACACAAATGCATTATGCACGTCAAGGAATCATTACGCCGGAAATGGAATATGTTGCGATACGAGAAAACCAGAAGCTACAGGAACTTAAAAAGTTGTTCGGTTCCAAATGGACACGTCGTCATCCGGGAGTTCCTTTCGGAGCAGACCTGCCAGAGGAGATAACACCTGAGTTTGTCAGGCAGGAAGTGGCAGCAGGAAGAGCTATAATTCCTTCTAATATCAATCACCCTGAGAGTGAACCTATGATTATTGGACGAAACTTTAAAGTCAAGATAAATGCCAACCTTGGAACGTCTATAGTTACTTCTACTATTGCGGATGAAGTTAAAAAAGCTATTTGGGCTGCCTATTGGGGCGCTGATACTATTATGGACCTTTCAACAGGTAAATATCTCTGGGAGACAAGAGAATGGATAATTCGTAATAGTCCTGTTCCCGTCGGTACTGTCCCAATTTATGAGGCATTGGAGCGAGTAGGTGGAAAACCGGAGGAGCTAACATGGGAATTGTTCAGGGATGTGCTTATTGAGCAGGCAGAACAGGGAGTGGATTACTTCACTATACATGCTGGCGTCAGATTGGCATACATACCTAAGACCATTGACCGTGTTACGGGCATTGTGTCCCGTGGAGGCTCTATAATAGCCAAGTGGATGCTTGCTCACCATAAAGAAAACTTCCTTTATACACATTTTGAGGAAATATGCGAAATTTTGTCCCAATATGACGTTGCCATTAGCCTCGGTGATGGTTTGAGACCCGGTTCCATCTGGGACGCCAATGATGAAGCACAATTTTTGGAACTGAAAACCTTAGGTGAGTTAACCAGAATAGCATGGCAATATGACGTTCAGGTGATGATTGAAGGACCGGGACACATCCCAATGCAATTGATTAAAGAAAATGTTGACAAGGAAATACAAGAGTGTTTTGCAGCACCATTCTATACGCTCGGTCCATTAGTCACTGATATAGCACCTGGTTATGATCACATTGCTTCTGCTATAGGAGCCGCTCAGATAGGCTGGTATGGTGCCTCAATGCTTTGTTATGTTACACCTAAGGAACATCTTGGTTTGCCAAACTTTGAAGACGTCAGGCAGGGGGTTATTGCATATAAAATCGCTGCCCATGCCGCTGACCTTGCAAAAGGTTATGCACCCGCACAAATAAGGGACAACTTGCTTAGCAAAGCAAGGTTTGAATTTCGCTGGAACGACCAATTTAACCTATCTCTGGATCCATTTACTGCTCGTGCATATCACGACGAAACACTGCCTTCTGAAAATGCCAAGTTTGCTCACTTTTGTTCAATGTGTGGACCTAAATTCTGCTCTATGAGGATTAGCGAAGACATCTTTGAATATGCAAAGGAAATGGGCTTGACGGAAGAAGACATAGAGCGTGGAATGCAGGAAAAAGCAGAAGAATTCCGAAAAATGGGAGGCGAACTATACGTCCGTGAAACAGTAAGCAAACCATGATTGCTGTATTATTGCTTGATTCGGTGCCAGATATTGAACAATTTAGGTATTTGCTTGATAGGTTTGATTATGTACATGTTTTTGATTATGCCATAAGAAGCAACAATGAGCATGATATTGTTAGGAATATAGCTAAAACTTATCCATATAGCGTGTTCATAAGAACTACTAACCCAGAATTCTATTGCCATTTACCTGTTGGAATACATATAAGTAATTATGTTGAAAACGCGGAAACTTTATCATTTGGTAATCCTAAATCCTTTTCTGTGCATTCTGTTGATGAAATTCCTGAGAAGATACCCCAAAATGTGATTAAAGTCTTTGTATCACCAGTTTTCACACCAATTAGCAAAAATAAGAAAGCAATACCTACGGCTGAACAAAGGGAAATTATCACACAATTGAGGGCGAAGGGTATTAAGACAGTTATTGCCCTTGGAGGCATTACGCCACATAATGCCAGTGAAGTTCTTTGTAGGGGTTTTGACGGAGTAGCATTTTATTCGTCTTTCAAGGAAAATCCAAAATCTGTTCTAAAATGGTTAGAATCGGTTAAAGAGACAGTGTAATGAAAGGGGACCTTGTCATTGCAGGGCGTAAATTCTCATCCAGATTGTTTGTTGGCACTGGAAAGTTTGGCGACCATGACGTGATGGTTGAAGCCATCAAGACATCGGGAACAGAGTTGGTTACTGTGGCATTGAGGCGAATGAATCTTAACGATGAAACCCCCGATGACTTGATTGATAAACTTATTCCTTTGCAGGATAAAATATTAATTGTTCCCAATACAAGTGGAGCAAGAACGGCAGAAGAGGCAGTACTACTTGCTGAGTTGGGCAGGGAATTGCTGGGTACAAATTGGGTTAAAGTGGAGATTCACCCCAATCCACGCCACTTGATGCCCGACCCTCTTGAAACACTAAAAGCAACCGAAACTCTTGTAAAGAAAGGTTTTGTACCATTGCCTTATGTCCATGCGGACCCTGTGTTGTGTAAACGGCTGGAAGAAGTTGGATCGCCTGTAGTAATGCCCCTTGCTGCACCAATAGGGACAAACCTCGGAATGGAAATGAAGACTATGCTTGAAATAATTATCTCTGAAGGTACTGTTCCCGTTATTGTAGATGCTGGCATTGGGGCACCTTCGCATGCTGCTGAAGCAATGGAATTGGGTGCCGACGCTGTCCTTGTTAACACGGCAATAGCCACTGCTGGAGACCCAGTTCAGATGGCAAAAGCATTCAAACTGGCTGTGGAAGCAGGTCGTCTCGCTTATGAATCCGGATTGCCCCCAACAGGAAAACCAAAACCCACAAGCCCAACGGACACATTTAACCTGCTGGATGAAGTTGAGAGAATTGTATAAAACCTGCTACATGTCCTTTAAAGACCTATTTGTTGAATACGATTGGGAATGGGCAAAACAAAAAATATATTCCGCCCGTAGTATAGACGTTGAGAGGGCTTTGGCGAAGGCTGGTTACCTCACACCAGAAGAATTTTTACCTTTACTATCGCCCGCTGCTGAAGAATATTTGCCACAGATGATTGAACTAAGTCGTGAACTCACATATAAGCGGTTTGGGAGGACAATACATTTGTATATACCTCTATACCTGTCAAATAAATGCAATAACGTTTGCACTTATTGTGGGTTTAGCTTTACGAATAGGAATCTTAAGAGAATCACATTAACCCCGGATCAGATAGAATTGGAAGCCAAGGCTATAAAACGATGGGGATTTGACCATGTGGTTATTGTTACAGGAGAAGATGCAAGGGACATTAATGTTGAATATCTATCAACAGCATTGAGAATTTTGAGGAAATACTTTTCTCAGGTGTCAGTGGAAGTTCAACCATTAAAATTAGAAGATTATGAGGTTCTACGAAGGGAAGGTATGCATGCAGTTATAGTGTACCAGGAAACATATAATCAGAAATCATATGCTGAATATCATCTTAAGGGGAGGAAACGTAATTTTTTCTGGAGGCTGGAGACACCGGAGCGTGCAGCACAGGCACAGGTTAGAAAAATAGGAATGGGCGTTCTGTTAGGACTTGAAGATTGGAGGACGGACGCGTTCTTTCTGGCTCTTCATCTGGATTATATGCGTCGCCATTATTGGCAAACAATGTATTCTGTTTCATTTCCTAGATTGAGACCAGCTGAGGGATTTGTAGGTCCCAAAGTTGAAGTGAGTAATAAAGCTCTTGTCCAATTAATCACTGCATTCAGGCTGTTTGATGCAGACTTAGACCTTGTCCTTTCAACTCGTGAGCCCCCTAAATTAAGGGACCTGCTAATGACAATTGGCATAACCACAATGAGTGCGGGTTCCAGAACCGAACCAGGGGCTTATGCTATTCATTCCAACGCCCTAAAACAGTTTGAAATTGAGGACACAAGAACTCCTCAACAGGTTGCAGAAGCCATCAAACAGGCAGGCTATACGCCTGTGTGGAAAGATTGGGAAATGGAGCTGGTATAAGATTAACATAAGATAAGGGGTGTAAATAAACACATTAAGTTTCCAGTCAAATTTGTTGTTGTAATTTTTTGTGGCACTCATAATAATAGCATAGGATAAAAACTCATCTTTGCATTAGTTTTCCTCATTTTCTTCTGTTTCATTATCAATGAGAAGTTTAGCTACGTCAATGTGCCCATGTTGAATGGCATAATGTAGAGGGGTTTTCCCTTTATTATCTCTCAAATTAGCTAGGTTTTTATGTATTAACAGTTTTTTTAGTTTTAATGCATTTCCATTTTTAGCGGCCTCAAAGATATCATCGAAAAATTTTTTAACCTTCCCTGTGGCATAATGTAAGGGAGTTTTCTCTTCATCATCTTCTGCATTAACATCGGCCCCATGTTTGATTAGTAATTTAGCTACTTCTATGTGCCCATGTTGGGCGGCATAATGT
>WFXT01000118.1 GCA_015490475.1 Bacteroidota bacterium | reverse complement strand
ATATTGTGGAAATATGGCGACACACCAGAAGGGATGGTCGAATCCGCATATGAATTTATAAGAATATGTGAAGCAGAGGGTTTTGACCAGATTGTCCTTAGCATGAAAGCCAGCAATCCAAAGGTAATGGTGACTGCTTATAGATTGTTGGTCAAGAGAATGCAGCAGGAGGGTAAGTTTTATCCTATTCACTTGGGAGTTACAGAGGCTGGCAACCTACTGGAAGGCCGCATTAAATCGGCAGTTGGTATAGGCACATTGTTAGCGGAAGGAATAGGAGATACGGTTCGCGTTTCATTGGCAGAACATCCAGTAAATGAAGTGCCTGTTGCTAAGATGCTTAAAGAATTGTTTGAAAAGTGGCAGGCAATAGGCCATCCTGCTTATCCTATTGAAAATTTTGTGTATGAAGAAAAACCTGTCGTAATTGTTTCTTCCAATTATGATGTAGGGTCTGATTATTATTTCGTAAATAGGTATGTTGCAGGACTTCCTAATCAAGTTCTTCCCGCAGAAAATTGGGTGCCCGGAACCATTGCTCTATATACTTCAGACAAAGCAGTTAACACAAAACATTCTACTAAGTGGCTTTTGATTATGCCAAATGAATTGAAAAAATTGGACGAGACATACTTGTCCCAATTTAAAGCAGTTGTGCTTAAGTTTTACGATGATGTGAATCTTTCTGAACTGACGGAAGTGATAATGAACTTGAAGAAACAACACAGTATTAAAGTGATTTTAAATTTGAAAACAGGTAGGGCTGGAGAATCGCTGGCAGTATATTCGTCTGCAATTATGGGCAGATTTTTTATTGACAACATAGCGGATGGAATATGGATAGAAGCACCAGAAAAGCCAGAAGTTATAAAAGATATTGCTTTTGATATTTTGCAGGCGTCCAGAGCACGAATAACAAAGGTGGACTATATAGCATGCCCATCGTGCGGCAGAACCCTTTTTGACCTTGAGGAAGTGGTGGCTCGTGTGAGAGCTAAAACAGGCCATCTGAAAGGTGTTAAAATTGCCGTGATGGGATGTATAGTAAACGGTCTTGGAGAAATGGCAGATGCAGATTATGGATATGTTGGCTCAGGACCCGGAAAAGTCAATATATATCGCAAGAGGACTCTTATCAAAAGGAATGTCCCCGAGGAATATGCAATAGATGAACTTATCAAACTGATCAAAGAGGATGGCTTGTGGGTAGAACCAGAAACCTGATAATATTTTGGTTGGCGTGTTTAGGAAACTCTTATCATATTTTTCTTAAGTTGAAAATGAATAAGCAGTTTTTTAGCATATTAGCTTATGATTGATATTAACTTTTGGCTTATTTGTTTTTTTGTCATATTTTTATGTGTAAAATTTAGGAAAATGAGGAACGCACTGATGATTATAGGGACATTTGTGTTATCTGTTTTGAACCTTGCTTTTGCTCAACAATTGCAATATGTTATGAAATATCAGAATAATCCCCCTTCTGACACTGCATTGAAAAGAAACGATTCAACGCACATCTTTTATATGGCATCCACTTCAACAGAGTCTGATAGTGTCAAAGAATTCAACTATGATGATGCCACAAGTAGTTACACTTTGAACAGAACCAAGCGATTTTTCTATGATGCACAGCTTAAATGTGCTAAAGTTGAATATTACAATTCTTCTGGAGCTTTTTCCGGAAAAGATTCAATTTTTTATGGATTGGATGGAATTGATTCAATAGTTCAATATGATGCAGGAGGTAATGTAAGTCAGGTTGAACAGTTCTTTTACAACAATTCTAAACTTGTAATGAGTTATAGATTGGCTTATCAGCCAGGTAATGTTATTGATACTTCCAAGAAGATGTTTTTCTATGACCCTTCAACAGGCTATTTGAACATGTATGTTACATGTAACGCTGTCAATGATACGTCTTGTAAGGATACTATTTATTACTATTACAGTTCTAATGGGAAATTTGATTCTTTAAAGGCTAATAGCGGCACCTATTATAAAGTTGTTGAGTATGACCCTACTTATGACATCTTTTCAAATAACATACTTGCTGCTAAGCAGACGTCTTGCTATATCAGTCCAGATGACTTGCTTACTGATTATATGCCAATACAGAGTGTGAAAGCAGTGACAGGACAATTATATTTTGGTGGAACGCCACTTGATATTTCTATGAGTTTTGATGTATTGAACGCCACAACTACAGAAAGAAAAGAGGTTAATTATGTTCAAATTGATTTTCCTCTTGGCACATACAAAGAACGAACGTACTACTATTTTACAGGGTCTGCCCTGCCCACATCCGTAAATCAACCTTATAGTACATGGAAATTGTTTGCTTACACTACTGTGGACGGACAGGTCCTAATCAAGTCATA
>WFXT01000117.1 GCA_015490475.1 Bacteroidota bacterium | reverse complement strand
ATATTCAACATATACTCTTGATGTTGCCGAATCTGTTGTCGTATTCCCCGGAAAGGACGTGCAATATATTCCCCCACCGCTTGTGTTGGCAGTATTATTGCTAATTGTGGAATAGTGCACATTAACTATTGAGCGGGCTGATACAACGAAAATTCCTCCTCCATAAAATCCAGATGCATTGTTACTCACCAAAGAATTCTCAACTCTTACTATTGAGGTTGACAATGACTGGTTGGAATAGGCTCTGGAATAGATGCCTCCGCCGTGAGAAGTGGTGGATGTGTTACCTGTGACCTTTGAGTTTCTTATTAGGATTGATGAGGAAGATGCCTGTGTGGATGTGACTTCTAAGTATATGCCCCCTCCCCACGTGTCAGCAGTATTATTACTTATGACAGAGTTGTAGATTTCTATTGTTGAAAATGACAGCGAAGAACTTGCATAGATTCCACCACCGCTACCACCCGCAGTGTTGTTTCTTATAACGCTATTTATTATGTGTAACGTGTCTGTGCTATTGTAATATAGGATAGCACCTCCATTGGTATTTGATTGAGCCCCTGTGCCATTTCCATTAATAAGCACTACCGAGTCAAGTACTACCTTGCCTGCACTACTAAAACTGAATATCCTGCTATTATTGTTACCGCTAATGTATAACGTGTCAGAATCGTTGTATAAGCCAATTATGACGACACTTTTATTTCCGAAATCAATTTCTCCTGAAGTAAGCACAATGGTATCACTACCATTTGCTATTAGACTGGGGTCAAATCTGATGGTGTCGCCACTGGCTATCGTGCTGGCTATGTCTCTTAAAGAACCGGTGCCACTATCGTTTGTATTAGTAACAAGATGGACATTAGCATAGCCAGTTGCTATTAATGAGGCTTTTATGAAACTAAATCCCAATAGTTTAATAGCATTTCTCATATCAGATTATTTTAAGGGTTATTTTGCAAAGTTAATAAAAACTATTTTAATATCCTTAACTATTATTATATGTTAATTTTAATTCCCTTGTAAACAGGCTATTATAGTCATATTTGAGATGGGTGTGACAATAAGATATTGCCTTACTTTAATCTGACGCCCGCCGTAAGCCTGAATGAACCACCTAAATACTTATATGGAACAGTGACCCTATTGCCGTACTTATCAAAATACATAATAGTGTTCCTATATGATTCTGGAATCAACGAAATTGTTAGAAAGTACAAGAAGTTTTCCTTGTGGTATTCAAAATGAAACGTTGGACCTGTGCCGAACATTAAGAAGTCTTGCGGAGCAAAAATGTCATAAAAGATATATCCTTCTAAGCCTAAATTTAATTTAGGGTTTTTATGTTTAAGTTGGAAGGTGTATCCGAGCCGAGATACCCAGTATGTACCCGGGTAGGCTAAATAAATGTCAGAATTAACGGCTATATAATGCCGTTTAACGTGCTTATCTAAGACAAGTCTTAAGAATATTGCTGGATAAGGTCCATTTGCTGAATATGGGTAAAAGTCTGATATAAAAGGAATATTTAGAGCAGTTGCTATTCCTATTGGATTTTTGGTTTCATCAAGAATGTTAATTTTCAAATAACTACTAAGCCATGAAAAGTCACTGTAAACTGGATGCCACCCCAGAGAATTAAGCTCAGTAGCATTATTCCATAAAACGGAAATTTCTATGCGTTTTGATAATCCCAAATTGAGGGCAAGTGTTCTGTACGTTTGACTTGACATATTCCATCCCGCATTAAAGTCACCAATAACTCTTACAGAAAAGGACCCCAAGCCTATTGGCTGTGACCTGTCAACAGTAATAAAAGGTCTTTCTTGAGCGTAGGAAATGCAGGTGATAACAGCACTTGATAAAGCTATGATTGGTATTTTTATCATCTGGCAGATTTTGCAATACATAAACGCCATCCAGTAGAGTGATAATCTACATAACTTAGCATTTATGAAACAGGTAAAATTCACTTTCTGGTCAACCAGTCCTTACAGGCTTCAAATAAAAATGGTTCTGGATGGTGTGGAAACAGACCGTCTTCGTCTGGTCCTGCCAAGATGGAGACCCGGACGTTATGAATTGGGAGGCTTTGAAAAGAACATTAGGAGAGTTAGATTCACAACAAAAGATGGACACCCCTTAATGTCAAGGAAAATATCACGAAATGAGTGGGAGGTTTATACGGAATCCCATAAGCAAATTATATGCACATACGAGTATTATGCCTCAGAGCTAAATGCGGGTTCAACCTATGTGGACGATTCGTTGCTCCTCATCACTTTTGTCAATTGTTGCCTTTATGTTCCTGATAATGACTATCCAGTTGAAGTCCAGGTTAATTTACCAGAGGGCTGGAAAGCAGTTTCCACACTTACTCAACGAGAAGGAAACAAATGGTATGCTAAGAACATAGATGAATTGTTTGATAGTGCATTGCTAGCAAGCCCTTCCCTTCTCAGGCACACTTTTTATGTGGATAGCCTGTTCGTGGGTCTTAATTTTGCTGGCATTTTTGAAGACATTCCGATTGATAGGATTGCCCCTGATATAGAAACGATTATCAGAGAAGCATATTCTATTTTTAATCACTATCCAACTTCTGATTTTGAATTTCTCTATATTATTCCGCCATATAGACGCTATCATGGTGTTGAACATCTTCGGGGCACTGTAATAATGCTGGGTCCTGTTCATCATCTGTTTTCCGCCAAATTGAGCCGTGAGTTTTACACCTACAAGCATTTTCTGGGGGTCTCTGCACATGAGTTCTTTCACATCTGGAATGTTAAAAGTATCAAGCCACGGGAATTTGAAAAACTTAACTATGCCAGCGAGGTCTATACTGA
>WFXT01000116.1 GCA_015490475.1 Bacteroidota bacterium | reverse complement strand
GCTTCTCTGTGTGTAATTATCACTACTACTTGTTCTGATTTGTCTAGTAGCTTTGATACATAAGTATCATCTTGTTCAAGCCACATAGGAATCACACGAACATAATCTGGTTTTTTAAAAGCCAATTGTCTGGCTATCCATATTGAGCCCTTCTATCTATAGCGGGAGTGATTACAGCTATCATACATAATGTTTTACTTTTTATACGTTAAATCACGTATCCATTGTTTCCGTTTGTTGTGATTGTGTAGTGTATTAATATGCACATAATGGTTCAAGTATTCATGATGACAATTCAAGCAGTGATACAGTTTCAATATGTGGGGTGTGTGGAAACATATCTACGGGCTGTATTACTTTAAGTTGATAATTTGCCATGTCTACAAGCATTCTTATGTCCCGAGCCTGTGTTACAGGATTGCAACTAACATAAACAATACGTCTTGGTTTAACAGAAGCCAGTGCTTTTACTACGTCTTTATGCATTCCGGCACGGGCGGGATTGGTAATAACTACGTCGGGATGTCCTTCTTTTTCCAAAATATCATTTAATTTCTTTCTTACATCTCCTACATAGAACACTGCATTGGCGATATTGTTGAGTTGTGCATTTTCACGGGCTTTCTCTATAGCCTGTTCAACGATTTCTATGCCAACTACTTTATTGGCTTGTTTTGATGCTAATAAGGAAAGTGTTCCTGTTCCACAATATAGGTCATAGACTAATTCAGAACCTTGCAAATTAGCAAACGATAGGGCAGTTTTATAAAGAGTTTCGGTTTGATAAAGATTCGTTTGAAAGAATGATTGCGGACTTATCCTGAATTTTAAGCCCAGAAGTTCCTCCTCAATGTATGGGGTTCCATGGACTAACTTAAACCCAACGCCATAGGCAAGACTGTCGTTTAATTTGGGATTAATAGCATAGTAAAGTGAAGTTATTTCAGGAAAATTTTCCTTCAAAAATTTCATTACTGGCTCTATGGATGGATGGTGTTCTCTTTTGAACACTACAATGACCATTATCTGACCTGTTCTGGTTAGTCTGATAATCAAAGAACGAGCCAGTCCTTCATGGGTTACTGGATTGTATCCCGTAATGCCTTCTTTGTTAAGGATTTCTCTTAGTGCGTTCCTGATTTTGTCTGATATTTCTGGTTGCAAGTAGCATTGTTGGATGTCAACCACTTCTTCCCATGACCCTCTTTTGTGAAAACCAACAACAACCCTGTCTTTGACTTGCGTTATGCTATATTCCAATTTGTTACGAAAGAATTTATCTTGTGGGGAAGGAATGGTTTTTTGAATGGGGGGCTCTTGCCATTTTCCGACGTGTTGATATGCGTCCAGAACCATAGCATATTTCAAGTCCAGTTGTTTTTCATAGGGGATGTCCTGCCATAGACAGCCTCCACAGGTTCCAAAATGTTGGCAAAATGCTTCCGTTCTATAATCAGCCTTTTTAATCCATTTAAAAACAGTTCCTTCAATATAATCCTTTTTGACTTTTTTGACTTTGACATCAACGATCTCACCGGGAATAGCACCACTGACGAGAACTGCTTTGCCGTTAAGGAACCCTAACCCTTTACCGCCATATACTATTTTCTCTATGGCAACTTCCCTGATAATGTTTCTACGTCTCATTTAGACGAACCTGATTTTTGCAATTCCTGAATTACCTCATCTGTTATGTCATACCTACTTTCAACAAAATAGACTGTTGGACCTGTTGCTTTGTCAAGCACTATTCCGTATCTGAGTCGTCGTGCTACGGTCCTCACTGCATTATAGACCTTTTCATTGATGGGTTCCATTAGTTCCTTTTGCTTTTTAGCGAATTGTCCATCGGGACCAAAGTACTCACGTTGTTTACGACGAACCATCTTTTCCATTTCAATTATTTCCTGTTCCTTTTGCTTTCTCATTTGCTCGGTTAATAGGTGTCGCTCGTCTCTATACTGTCTCCATTTCTGGTCAATGACTCTGTAGAGACTATCTATTTCTTTTCTCCAGACCTTTGCTATGCTGTCCAGTTGTTTTTGAACCACCTTGTATTCAGGTAGACTTTCCAGAATTTTTCTGGAATCAATGACTGCTATTTTCTGGGCTTTTGCGAAGGGGGCAAGCACTGTACCCACACCAACCACAATCAAAATCACCCTCAAAAGTTTCATTAATTTCCTCGTCATGGCTTTCTTATTTTATGTGTGTTTAGTATGGTTCAAAGCCCAGAACGACGTTCACCCGTGTGTAGGGTGCCTTGAAGTAATCTCCCCATCGTTCTGGGGGCAATAGTCCTTTATCAAATCCTATGCCAAAATCAAAGCCCATCAAGCCGACCATGGGCAATATGAAGCGGACACCGATGCCTGCAGACCGTTTGAAATCAAGTAGATTTAAGTCTTTAGCGTCTGTCCATGCCATCCCTCCATCCAGAAATGTTAGAACATAAATAGTGGACATTGGACTTAATGTCACCGGGTATCTTAACTCAAGTGATACCTTGTGAAAAGCGGTTCCAAACAATACGAAGGGGTCATAACCTCGTAGGGAAACGATTTCCTTGCCATAGAATGCGAAATTTGATAAACCATCTCCACCCAGTTCAAACCGTTCAAAGGGCATGTCTTTGAACGCAGAATTATAGAAGCCCAGATAACCTATGCTATACCTGCTCTTGAAGACCAGTTTACGATTTTTAGATACTGGAAGGTACCACTCTGCATCAAATTTAAGTTTATAATATTCAAGCCAATTGAACTTATCTTGAATGGAAGATGCGAAGGGGTCGTTGAATTGGCCTGCTTCAAACAGCTGAGAATATGGTGGTGTAAAACGGGCAGAAAGAGTGAATTGTGAACCCTGCCTCGGATAAATGGGCTGGTCAACAGAGTTTCTTACAATTTTTAATTCTGAAAACAGGTTATTTGTTGAGCCGTCGGTAAAAAAGCCGAAGTAGTTAGAATTGGTGAGCTTGATCTTCTGGTATTCAAGGGACAGGAACAAAGAGAAATAGTTATCGGGCCAATTGAGACGGAATCCCCAACTTATTGTGCTACCCCATGTTAGTTGTTCTGAGAAGCCTGATTCGTCTGGTTTCTTGCCATTAGTGATCTGATTGACGTATGCAGCAACAGTGAAGGAATGTGGTTTTTTGCCTCCAAACCATGGTTCGGTAAAAGAAAATGTGAGCGACCGATAGTAAGTATAGTTAGATTGTGCCCTTATAGTCAGGCGTTGTCCATCGCCAGAAGGAATAGGATTCCATTCTCCCTTGATTAGTTCCCGTAGTGAAAAATTGTTGAGAATAAAACCAAGACTACCTATTACCATTCCTCCTCCGAAGCCTGCACTCAACTCAACCTGATCGCTTGGCCGTTCCGAAACGCTGTATTCAATATCCACCTTGCCTTTTTGTGGGTCTGGCTTGGGATTTATATTCATGTTTTCTGGGTCAAAATAGCCAAGTGCTGCCAGCTGGCGTTGTGACCTTACCACATCATCTCGTGAAAAGATTTCTCCTGGGTCAGTGTATAGTTCACGCCTTATAACATGGTCATGTGTCTTTGTATTACCAGAAATGGTTACCCTATCAATATATGCTTTGGGACCTTCATATATTCTTATTTCAATGTCAACCGAATCGTTTTGTATTGCCACTTCGACAGGTGTTGCGTTGAAAAATAGATATCCGTTGTTCATGTATAGAGAAGCAACGTCTAATCCCGCAGGGTCCGCATATAATTTTCTTTCTAATAACTCACGGTTGTAAACGTCGCCTTTTTTAATACCAAGTCGTCGTTTCAATACTGAATCTGGATATAGTGTATTGCCAACAAATGTTAAGTCTCTGAAATAATATTTGCTTCCTTCAGAAACCCATATTTTGATTATAACGTCTCCGTCATGGGTAAATTCAAATGTATCTTTCAAAATTCTTGCATTACGAAATCCTTTTGAATGGTAGAATTTAAGCAGGTTCCATTTGTCTTGTTCAAAATCTTCCTCGCTGAATTGACTTGATGCAAAAATGTTGGGATTGACACGTCTCCTGAGATATTTATAAGAGTTGACGAGTAGTTCAGTGGGTGTTAACTGCAATTCTTCGCATTTATAAGGATTTCCGCAGAATAATTCTTTTAGGGAAGGGCGTCTGAAAAGCCATATACGGAAATGTTCTTTTGTATTCTTCATTTTAGCTTTAAGCCGATAGTCTGAGAAATGTTTGTTGCCATAAAATAGAATTCTATCTATTCTGCTTTTCACTCCTTTGTTTATGTTAATCCTTAACTTTATTTCATTTCGGGCAGAGTCATAAGAATGTTTTTCTACAGTTGCTTTAGCCAACAGGAAACCTTTATGTTCAAAATATGAAAGAACAGAAGCCTTGATGTTTTCTTTAATGGCTTCAGAATAAGACTTGCCTTTGTATTCCTCTAACATTTCTGCAATGTCATCTGCATGTGACTTTGATACTCCCTCTATTACAAAGCCAGAAATCAAAGGTTGTTTGACTACTTCAAATTTTAGCCATACACGATTTCCATAAACGCTATCTATCATAACAGAAACGTCCTGAAACAAACCGTGTTCCCATAGCCGTTTAATGGCATCCCGTAGTTTATCACCGGGAATCTGTATTTCTTCATTTTCCTTGATACCTATCAATGCTTTTATGAGCTGTGGGGAAACATCATCGGCACCTTCAATTTTGATTCCTGCGACTATGTATTTGCGAGGAATCCTGTAGTCAATAGTAGTTTGTCCCAGAACAAAATAATTAAGAAGTGTTAACGAACAAAATATTATTGTTTTCATAATTGTTCTATTCATCACTGGTAATTTGTTCGCTTATTTTACCAAATCGGCGTTCTCGTCGTTGCCAGTCAGCAAGAGCTTTTAAAAATTCTTCTCTGCTAAACTCTGGCCAGAACACTGGTGTGAAGTATAATTCTGTATAAGCCAACTGCCACAAGTAGAAATTACTTATTCTTAATTCACCGCTTGTCCGTATTAAAAGGTCTGGATCAGGTATATTGCCACCGGGCATGAAACTCCTGAAAACCTGTTCATTTAGTGTTTCAAGGGAAAAATCTGGATTTTTCTTGATGTGTAAGGCAAAATTTTTAACTCCTTCAAGGATATCCCATCGCCCACTATAATTTAGAGCCAGTATTACAGTGAGCCGATTGAAATTTCTGGTTCTCTCTTGAACTTTTAGAAGCCTGTCTCTCACATGTTTAGGTAGTCGTGAAGCGTCGCCTAATACAATGAGTTTTATTTGCTTTTTTATTGCTTCTGTTGTGTATTTATCAAGTGCTTGGGACAGTATATCCATAAGAACATTGACTTCTTCCTGTGGGCGTTGCCAGTTCTCAGTGGAAAAAGCAAAGAATGAAACATAAGGAATTTTCAGGTCAATACAAGCATCTATGACATCTCTTACTCTGTTAGCACCTTCTTTGTGTCCTTCTGTTCTGGGTAGCCCTCGTTTTTTAGCCCATCGCCCATTACCGTCCATAATCAGTGCCACATGGTTCGGTATCCGCTTTTCCTTTATCTCATTTATAGCCATATGCCACACAAAGTTAGAAAGTTAACGGACATCCGATTCTATATAGCGTATAGTATAGTCCGATTTGGAGCCAGTAGAATCTGTCTTTTTCATAGGGAAAACCTCTTTGTCTTTCCCATAGTGTAAAAGGG
>WFXT01000115.1 GCA_015490475.1 Bacteroidota bacterium | reverse complement strand
CTGAGTAACACAGGGGTCCGGCGCCCCTGCGGGAAACCTTGTTCCCCGACGTGTGCAAAAGGACTGTATTTCCCTGTGGGAACGGGTTCCCGAAACTGCTTTTGTCCTTCACCAGAAAGTGCATCTGCCGTAAAGGAAGCATCGGATTGATTTTGTAGTGAAAAGGATTGATGGCTTTTGAGGATGAAAACTGACATCAAGCAAAATTTCACTTAATGTATCAGAAAGTACTGATTTCTTGTGTGTGTGTGTGTGTGTGTGAATAAAACTTCTGTTATTGCTTTCAATATGCCATACACTAACTCAATTACCTTGGTCATAACCTTCAGAGTCAACATGTTAGCCCCTCTTATCATCCGCCCGGTTTCTGAATGCAAATATAAAACATTTTGAGAAAATGGGTTAATGAGAGAAGGAATGCACAGTTTTTTGTCTTATGTAGTTCCTGAATTGCGAAGACATATGGTTATGGCTTGGTTAAGAGTCTCTTTTAGTGTCATTCTTATTTGAAGAGCCTGAAAAGTTGCTGGTAACAAATGCTATCTGCTTATTTGGTGGTTAAGGCACGCTGTTTGCTTACCCAAAGTAGGTGTCGTGATAAACATTTAAAATAAGGAGCCATGATTGTGTTGGTGAGTTTTGTTACGGTGGCATTTTTAACCTTTGGCATAACAGTTTTGGTTGCCGTCTTGCTTGGGCTAATGATGAGGAATTTGCTGGGCAGAGGATTTGTTGACGAGCCTCTGACGGAAGCAAGAGAAATGGACAGGTATCAGGGCATTGCCCTGAAACTGGGCTTCATTATCACATTTTCTGCATTGTTGTTTTTGTTCAACTTCATCGTATATGAAAGGATAGAAATTCCAGATCAAGAAAAAATATCATGGACTCCAGAACCTGTGGAAATTATGATGCCCCCTGCTACAAGGCATGAAAAACCAGAACCGCCCAAGCATGAGATAGACAAAGAGATAAAACGAGAAAACGCAAATATAACGGAAGTGGATGATAATAATAATAAACCAGAAGATAAAGAGTTTCCAACGGTGGAACCAGATGACATTGATGTGTCTAAACTGGGTCCCCCACCAATTATTGATGGTAATGAAGGTGATGAAGACCCTTTTCCTATTGTTGAAGAAATGCCTGAATTTCCTGGTGGTGAAGACTCGTTAATTATGTTTATATCAAAAAACTATCATTTTCCTTTGGAATGTTTTGATAAAGTAAGTGAAGGCACTATTTACGTTAGGTTTATTGTTGAGAAAGATGGTTCTGTTTCTATGCCAACGGTGATTAAGGGAGTTGACTGTCCATATGCAAATAAAGAAGCAGAAAGGGTGATTAGTATCATGCCGAGATGGAAGCCGAGCAAGCAACAAGGGCGTCCTGTGAGGGTTTATTTTATCTTGCCAATAAAAGTGGAAGTTAACTAAGCCTGTTGTTCATGTTCCTTTTGTATCAAGGCTTGTATGCCCCCTTCCAGATGGTCAACATCAAACCCTTCCTGTTTCATGTGATGAGCCAACAGAGCAGACGCCATTCCTTCAGAGCACACAAGGAAATATTTTTTGCCTTTATCCCACAAAGGAAATTGAGTCCATGCTTCAGTGAAAGGAATGTTTTTGCTGCCTGGTATGTGCCATCGCTCAAATTCAGACGGAGTTCTCAAGTCAATAATTTCGGCATCCTTAGGTATTGAGAGATGGGTTTCTTGTGATTCAAGGGTTTTCAGAACATCTTCCAGTTGGTCAAGGGATATTGTTTCACGGTTGGCAAGGGCTTCTATAAAGGGCTCTGTATTGCATCGCAGGGCTTCCTTGATAAGGTCTTCATAGGGTATTGCCGTGCCCACCTGTTTAGTTGCCAAGGCACAATATTCTTTTCCTGTGTAGGCAAGTTCATAGGTTCCTATTTGCTGACTCAAACGCTTTATTTCTTCTTTTTCCATAACGAAAAGGGGACGAATAACTAAAAGTGGTGTTAATCTGTCAAGGGTGGAAATGTTAATCAGAGTTTGTGTAGAGACCTGCCCGAGTGCTTCGCCAGTGGCAAAAGCAGAAACCTTTAATTCTTTTGCTAAAAGTTCTGCACCCCTGTAGAAGAAGTACTTTAAAAGCATGTTTTGATAATATGGTCTGCATTTTAATATCTCTGCAATAACAGGAGTAAATGGAATTATGTGCAAATTTCCTTTATTGCCATAGCCAAATTGGTCGTACAAAAACTTCAACGTTTTTATCATATCCCGCTTCTGGTCTTCACCACCAAGGTCAAAATAAACAAAGTCAATATGTAAGCCAGCACGCCACAATAGCCATCCTGCTACGGGAGAATCAATGCCACCAGAAAAAAGCAGTATTACTCTGCCTTGTGAACCTATGGGATGTCCCCTTAGTCCTTCTTCCTTGTGGTAATAGAGAAAAAGGTTATCGCCACGGATTTCAATATAGCAGGTTATTTCAGGATCGGTCAGGTCAACTCCTGACCCAAAAGGGAAGAGGGCTTCACCAAGTTTCCGCTCTATGACCGTGCCTGAAAAGCCCTTCTTTTTACCCTTGACCCTTACTGCATATTTCTTACCAGAAATCTTATCCTTAAAAAATTCTTTGCCGAGCGTAATTATATCTTCTTTGTTCTCTGGCAGAGGATAATGAACGGCGTAGGAAAAATTTGCTATACCAAAAATTCTTTTTAGGATGTCTGAAATATCCTGTTCTGTGTATATCCGAATATGTTCCCAAAATGCTTCCACTTGGGCATTGATGTTGTGCTTTTGAAGGGCAAATTCAATGTTATCTTTCAGACGTTGTATAATACGCCACCGAGTTTTCCTGTCTTTGGTTCCCACTTCGCCTGCATACCTCACAAGCCATACTGACCTGCCTTCTATCATCATCAATCTGTTGTTAAAGGCTTTCAAATTAATAAAAGGCTTGCGTAATGCGTTTGTTCCTTGAATATGCGAGCAGGAGTAGTAATTCTGGTTTTAGTGTGTCATTTCACTGCTAATGCACAATTCTTTGGTAATGCTTACGAATGGGGATGGATACACTTTGGCATTATCCTTGGAGTTAATGCACAGAGATATGCCATTGAGCCCTCTTTACAACTCAGATATGACGATAGTGTCAAGATGGTTGACACACGCACAGGTCCAGGACTCCACATAGGAATCCTTGCTAATGTGCAGTTTAATAAGTATTTACATTTGAGGCTACTTCCTACTGTTGTGCTTGCTGACCACATATTGTATTATGAAATGTGGGGAGAACGAACAGTTAAAAAGCGGGTTCAATCTACATATGCAATGGCACCGTTGATATTTTACCTACGGTCTGATATTATAAATGGTGTTAGGTACATAGCGCTGGGAGGGGTTAATGTTACTTATGATATGCTGTCTAATGCAGAGGTCAGGCAAGCCCCCGGACTTGTTAAGGTGCAACCGTGGGATATAGCACTGGAGTATGGAGTGGCTGTTGAGTTTATCCTTAATACCTTTACACTGGGTATTGAATTTAAGTGGCATCGTGGGCTTCGCAATGTTTATGTGCGGGAGACCAACAGTCCTTATACACGAGTTTTGGAGGCTTTGTATAATCGTGGGTTCTACATTAGCTTCCATTTTGAGTAGTTTGATAATTGACTTTTGTCATAAAAATTTTGGAACTAATTTTGTAAAAGGGAGGTTGTCTAATTTAGACTGCATCTAAATTTTGAGGCATGCCTGAAGAAGTACAAAAAGAAATAGAAGAAGTTCTTAGCAGAGATTATGAATGGGGCTTCGTCGCACCAATAGAAGAGGAAGTTGCACCACCCGGAATTAATGAGGATATTATTCGGTACATATCAGAAAAGAAAGAAGAGCCCGAATGGATGCTTGAATGGAGATTGAAAGCCTACAGAATATGGAAGTCTATGTGGGAGCGAGGAGAAGAACCACACTGGGCATACGCCCATTATCCACCTATTGACTATCAGTCTATAAGTTATTATGCAGCACCGAAAAAGAGACCTAAATATGGTAGTTTAGAGGAGGTGGACCCTGAGATACGCAGGATGTTTGAAAAGTTGGGTATTCCATTAGAAGAGCAGAAGGCACTGGCGGGGGTTGCGGTGGATGCTGTCCTTGATAGTGTATCTGTTGCCACTACATATAGGAAGAAACTGGAAGAAATGGGCATTATTTTCATGTCCATTTCAGAAGCAATAAGGGAGCATCCAGACCTTGTTAAAAAATATCTGGGAACCGTTGTTCCACCGGGAGATAACTTTTTTGCGGCGTTAAATGCTGCTGTTTTCAGTGACGGAACTTTTGTTTATGTCCCACCGGGAGTGAAATGCCCAATAGAATTGTCAACATACTTTCGTATAAACGCTGCACGTACAGGGCAGTTTGAGAGAACACTTATTGTAGCAGACAAAAACAGTTATGTCAGTTATCTGGAGGGGTGCACTGCACCAATGCGGGACGAACATCAGTTGCACGCCGCAGTGGTTGAGTTAATTGCTCTGGATGGTGCAGAAATCAAGTATTCCACAGTTCAAAACTGGTGGACAGGAGACGAAGAAGGAAGGGGTGGCATTTACAATTTTGTTACCAAGCGAGGGTTATGTGCTGGCAAGAACTCACGTATAATGTGGGTTCAGGTGGAAGTGGGTTCTGTGATTACGTGGAAATATCCAAGCACTATATTAAAAGGTGATAATTCTGTGTCAGAATTCTATTCGGTAGCGATAACAAACAAGAGGCAGCAGGCAGACACAGGAACTAAAATGATTCACATTGGTAAAAACACAAGGAGCAGAATTGTTTCTAAGGGTATCTCTGCTGGATATGGGAATAACACTTATCGTGGAATGGTAAAAATATTACCATCTGCTGAAAATGCAAGGAATTATACACAATGTGACTCAATGTTAATAGGTAATAATTGTGGGGCACACACTGTGCCTTCAATAGAGGTGAGAAATCCGACTGCTGTTTCTGAACATGAGGCTACAACAAGTAGGATAGGGGAAGACATTCTGTTCTATTGCAGACAACGAGGATTAGATGAAGAGAAAGCAATAGAATTGATCATAAGCGGTTTTGCCAAGGAAGTCTTGAGGCAACTGCCAATGGAATTTGCCGTGGAAGCCAGAAAGTTGCTATCCATTAGTTTGGAAGGAAGTGTTGGATAGTCTAAGAAAAAAGATTTGCAACTTTAACCGGAAAATAAAAGGGAAGTATGAAGCCACTTGTTGAAATCAGGAATTTAAGGGCAGGAATAGACGGAAAGGAAATCCTTAAGGGGATTAATCTTACGATTAATTCCGGGGAGACACATGCTATAATGGGACCTAATGGTTCCGGGAAGAGCACGCTGGCACAAGTAATTGCTGGACATCCTGCTTATGAAGTTTATGAGGGAGAGGTTCTCTTTGAAGGGGAAAACATTCTTGAATTAGAACCAGAAGAACGAGCACAGAAGGGAATTTTTCTGGCATTTCAGGCACCCGTTGAAATTCCGGGAGTTCCGTTGCTTGAATTTCTCAAGACCGCATTGAATGAATTGCGGGAAGCACGGGGGCAGGAACCAGTTGATACAATGAGTTTTCTTTCCAAAACAAGGGAATTAGCCAAAGAGATTATTGGCAAAGAGGAAGTTATCTATCGGGGCGTTAACGAAGGTTTCAGTGGTGGAGAAAGGAAAAGGAATGAGATTTTGCAGATGCGATTGTTGGAGCCAAAGTTTGCTGTGCTTGATGAGATAGATTCTGGGCTGGACATTGATGCTTTGAAATTGGTGGCAAAGCATATTAATGAGATGAGAAATCCAGAAAGGGCATTTTTACTTATTACACACTATTACAGGATTCTTGAACACGTTAAGCCTGAAAAGGTTCATATTCTCTATGATGGGAAAATAGTTCGTTCTGGAGATTACAATCTTGCCCTTGAGGTTGAAGAAAAAGGGTATGATTGGCTTCTGGAATCCGTAAAAGCATAAAAATTTTTGATGATGTCAGTATTAGTTAGACCGCCCAAGCAAAAGGTGGCTTACAAAGAATGGGTGGATTTGCTTGCCGAACCTTCTGATTCCATAAAACAAAGAGCACAACAAGTTTTGCAACATCTTCCACCACCCCATCCCAAATATGAAGAATGGAGGCAAACGCCAATATGGAATTACTTGAAGGAACCTTTGCAATTAGCAGAGCCAGAATCCATTAAACCGGGAGATGAACATATAGCATTCATTAACGGATATCCTGAAGTTGGTGCCCAGTGGCCTGAAAATGTTGACGTGAGTGTATATACCCGGTTTGATGATATTCCTGAGCATTTGCGAGAAAAATTGCATGGTTTGGTCAATGATAGTGAGTATTTTGCCATGGCTAATCTGGCATATAGTCCCGCTGTGGTTATAGTTGAAGCAAAAGGCAAAGTAAACGAGCCCTTAAAAATTAAACACTATTTGACACAAAATGCTGCTTCCTTTCCGAGATTACTTGTCATAGTTCATGATGATAGTGAATTAGCCATCGATGAGGTTTGGGAGACTAAGGAGGGCTATAAGCTTTCCGTTTTTGTGGGTGAGGCTTACG